>JBGUGY010000433.1:0-7903 GCA_045111775.1 Bacteroidaceae bacterium
TACGGTTCTCATCAATATCATTACGGTATGAACCACCAGTGTAAAGGTTTGCATAACGATTGTCGTCTGGACTAATAGTACCCTTAACCACCTTTACTCCATCGTAAACAATATCGTGGTAGAAACGTGGGTCACGACCCTTCCATGGGTGTGTCTTGTCGAAGCCAGACTCTGCATCGGTCAATGGAAGACCGTTTTCCATACCATAGAAGTTTACATAGTTGGCAGCAGCCTGTGAGAATGAGTTAGAACCAGTAAGAATCTTACCGCCAAACTGCTTAGAAAGTCCCCAGTTAGTATTGTTCCAGCTAACTGTTGGTGTGCGAAGGATTGCCTCCTTAAGTCCCGGAGTCACACCGCCCTTGTCCTGAGTATAGAAAATCTCAGAGTAGCTTCCAAAGTCAGCCAACTCATACTGGCACTTTGTCTTAGACTTGCCGTCTGTATTAAATTCAGGCTGAACGTAGCCAAGCAACTCACCGAATGCATCGGCAGCAAGCTTTGCGTATGTCTGGTCGTAATCGTAAGTGCTTGCCTTTGTATTTGAGTTCATCTTCTCATCTGTATTCTTCATCAGCGGAGAAGCAGCCCACAAATAGTTCTTGCCAAGATAAGCAAGGGCTGTGATCTTATTTACGCGCAAACCGTTCTTACCAACAGTATTACGACCGCGTGCAGTCTGATCCCAGTCTACTGGAAGCAAGTCGGCAGCCTTGCGGAAGTCGGCAGCAGCCTTCTCTGCACACTCCTTGTATGAAAGACGTGGCAATTTCATTGGCTCGTCGGCAGCAATAACCTTGTCGATATAAGGAAGACCTCCAAGATACTGCATCAACTCAAAGTGATACCAGCCACGGAAGAAGTAGAGCTGGCCAAGAATCATATTCTTCTCTTCCTGTGTACCCTCAGTAAAGTAGTCGAAGTTCTCGATACCTACATTACACTTACGGATAGAGTACCATGCACCCTTCCACAAAGAAGTCTTCAGACGCTCATCTGCCGGCTTGGTAGCTTCGCTAGGCTTATAATCGCGACGATCCATCCATCCGCTCTGCCAACCGTCATAATCAGACTGCCAGCCCCAGAAGTCGCCCTGATCAACCTTGTATGTCATGTGATAGTCACATCCCACATAGATGACCTCGTCATCACCCCAGTTCCAAGAGTTTGTCCAGTAACCGTTTGCAAAGTCTGGCATACAAGAGTACATTTCCTCTACAAAGCCCTGAAAATTTACGAAGTTCTTGAAAGCATCCTCAGTCTTGAGGTCAGACTCAGGAGACTTATCCAGATAGTCTTCGCAAGAAGTAAAGCCTATGCTTGCACAGCAAAGAGCCAGACCTGCTACTATATATCTAAACTTATGAAATTTCATAATGTTTTTTATGTTTACTATTAGAATAATTGTTATTAAAGCTCGAACTTAACACCGAAGTTGATACGCTTCATTGTTGGGTAAGCACCCTGTGATGCAAGACCAGTAGCAGCGAAGTTACTCTCGCGATCATCTGGCATCTTTGTCCACAACAACAGGTTGTTACCATTTACATAGAGCTTAAGGTTGTTAAGACCAAGACTCTTAACCCACCCCTTTGTCCAAGTATAGGCAATCTCCATGTTCTTCAAACGGCAGAATGAACCATCGTACATGAAGCGAGTGCCGGCATAATAGTTTGGTGTAGAGTTATAGCGTGGAGTTGGTATACCAGCACCTGACTCTGGGTTCCAGAATGAACCCTCGTCGAATACAACATCAAGTGTTGGCTTGCTGAATGAGTTAAATGCAACCTCACGAGATACGTTTGTTGCACCGTAGAACTGCAACATCAAACTCCAGCCCTTGTACTCAACACCAAGAGTAGCATTGCAAGTGTTCTGTGGAGTACCTGTCAAACCATAAGGTACATTATCATCATCGTCAATAACACCATTACCATCGAAGTCGGTTATAAAGTACTGTCCCGGCAACTTCTGTTCATCGTTTGTCTTGTGCTCAGTCATTGCAATTACATCATCCCAACTCTGTGCTATTCCATTGTCGATATAGCTGTGAGCCTGACCGATAGCATAACCAGCCTGCTTACGATATGCAGGATACAACTCAGGGTCATCATAAACCTGAACCTTGTTTACTGCATGTGTCATGCTGAAGTTACCGTATGCATAGATACCGTTCTTGAATTCCTTCTTCACGCGGAGTTCAAGTTCATAGCCTGTAGTCTTTGTACGACCAAAGTTCATTGCAGGAGCAGTTGCACCATAATAGAAAGGAACAGAACGCTGATCTCCATAGATAAGGATATCATATCTGTTTTCGTGGAAGAACTCCAACGAACCAGCCAACAAACCATCAAGGAACGCATAGTCGATACCAAAGTTACGCTTCTTTGCAGTTTCCCAACGTACATTAGGGTTACCAATAGATTTCTCCTTATACCATGTATACAAAGCCTGCTGATCATCAGGAGTCTTTGGATCGATGTGTGATGCACCGCCGTATGACCACTGAGTAGCATAAAGCCAACGCTTACCACCAACATTATCGTTACCGACCTCACCATAAGAGAAGCGGAACTTCAAGATATCGATAAGTTTCTTGCCGAAGAGTTTGTAATCTACAACAGGCTTCATGAACTTCTCGTTAGAAAGAGTCCAACCAGCAGCAACAGAGTTGTTGAATGCAAAGCGGTAACCAGAACCGAACTGCTCAGAACCATTGTATGCACCGTTGTACTCCAACAAATAGCGGTCGCCATAGTTATAAGTAGCACGGAATACCCAGTCCTCACGGAAATGAGAGAACTCACTACCAGTACTTCTTTCTTCACGGCTGAACACGCCCATTGCTGTTACATCGTGCTCATCGTGCTTACCAAACTTACGACCCCATACCAACTGCATCTGATAATACAGTTTCTTGTATGTCATCCAATCCATAATCTGACTACCCTGAGTGCTCCAAGCACGGGTTTCAGTAAAGTCGAACTTAGTGTGTGAACTTGCCAACTTACTGTAAGTTACCTCGCCAGTAACAGGGTCAATCCACTTATACTGTGCATCATGGTAAAGGTCGTTAACACCACGCTGCTGTTCGCTGAATGAGTTATCCCATGAGATTGTACCATTGAATTTCAATCCCTTAGTGATGAACGACAAATCCTGAGAAAGAGTAAAGTCGGTATTCAATACAGTATTAACTCTCTGCTCAGCACCAGCCAAAGCCAAGTTTGTAACAGAGTTTGGTGCACCCTGAGTTTCCTGTGGATAATAGCCCCATGTACCGTCGCTGTAGCGAGGAACGAAAGCATTGTGAGGTGCAGAGTAAGCAGCCTGCCACAACTGAGTTGCAGCCCAAGCGTCATCGGCAATACCCCAAGGTGTGTTACGGATACCCTGACTACCGAAGATACCGGCCTTGAAAGTAGTTGTCTTTGTCAACTGGAAGTCGAGGTTTGAACGAACGTTCACACGGTTAAAGCCGTAACCGCCCTTGTAACCACGACCGTTATCCCACTCACGGAAAAGGTCACCCTCGTGCTGGAAGTCGATAGAAGCAAAGTACTTAACGAAACGTGTACCACCAGAGATATTTACGTTGGCATTGTATGCCATTGCCATATCCTTGAACAATTCCTTCTGCCAGTCAACATCAGGATAACGCTCGCTCATCAAGAAGCCAGTCTCTGGGTCGATTGCACCCTCTGGCTGGTTCTCATAGTTTGATATAAAATCTGTAGAACAGATTTTTGCCCAGCTTTCTGGTTTAAGACCAAGTTCGTGCTTGATAACCTCGTTACGAGCTCTGAGTGATGCAGCAGAACCAAGAGTCTGTGGCAACTTAGAAACGAACTTCATTGTTGAACTGAAGTTGAATCCAATCTTAGCCTTACCCTCAGAACCACGCTTAGTAGAGATAAGGATTACACCGTTAGCACCCTTCACACCGTAAACAGCAGTTGCCGAAGCATCCTTCAATACAGAGATGCTTGCTACTGACTGGATGTCGACATCCTCCATCTTACGCTCGATACCATCGACAAGTATCAAAGGAGAGCTACCGTTCCATGAGCTGACACCACGGATAACGATGTTTACCTTCTCGTTACCCGGCATACCTGTTGATGATGTTGTGATTACACCCGGCAGGTTACCAGTAAGTGCAGAACCAAGGTCAGACACACCACCGGTACGCTCGAGCACCTTACCAGATGTCTGGGTGATAGAACCAACCAAAGAAGCCTTCTTCTGCTGGCCATAACCCACAACCACTACTTCCTCGAGTGCTGCGTTGTCCTCTTCGAGTGTTACCTTTACCGGTTTGCCCGGAACAACCTTCACCTCTGTTGCACGCATACCAACATACGATACAACGATTACAGGATTCTTGCCTGTAATTTTCAGCTGGAAGTTACCTTCTAAGTCAGAAACAGTTCCAACTGATGGATTACCTTTCTGAACCACAGAAGCACCAATGATACTCTCTCCGTGAGAGTCAACCACGGTTCCCTTTACATTTACACTTTGGGCTAATGCCACAAGGCAAAAGCACCAAAATGCAACCCCTAAAGCGAAAAAACGTAGCCTAGTACATTTCTTTGTCTCCATTAGAAATTGATATTAGTATTAAAAAGTTATTAAAAAGTGATTAGTTAATCTCTTATTTTGTTGCCGTTAGGTTCAATGCTGTTATTACTTAGCCTCCTTTCCGGTGCAGTACAGAGCAACCACCGTTCCGGTGAATCCGCCTGCTGCCTGAGTAGAGAGCTGCTGTGCCGGAGCATCGCCAATCTTAACCCAATCCTTCTTTGCCTTGTAGAAGAATTCGAAGGTTGTGCCGGTTGATGTAATCTTCAACTCAACCTCGTTGAGCTTGCATGGCTGAGATGCAAGAACCTTCTTGCCGTCTTTTGAAACCTGCTGAAGCTCGATTGTCTGCTTTCCAGCGTTGAGTGTGCGGACAAGCAGAAGCTGATGCTTCTCGTCCTTGAATAGCATGATACCTGCTGCGTCGTTGTCGAATGATGGTTGGAAGCGCATTTTTGTTGATGCCTCGAACTTGTGGTGCTGCAAGCGGCGTGCCACGAGCGATGGGACATCTTTCTGCTCTGCTGTTATAGGCTGCTTCTTGAGCGACAGCCATCCGTTATACTTATTAGGTGTAAACAAGCCCTTGGCAGATGTGCGGAGTGTAACCCAGTCTTGCTTCATAACATCTGATGAAAAATCATCTTCCCACTTGAAGTTACCGAATGTTACATTCTCGTTTCTCTTAACGCCGTTGCGGTTAAGCATCTGAGGAACAAGACCGGTGCTGCCAGTCATCATTGGCCATCCGTCCTCGGTCCAAGAAACAGGCATCATGAATGTCTCACGGCCAAGGTTCTCCCAGTTGTTCTCTACAGGACGGCAAGCCAAGAATACTGCCCACCACTCGCCGTTCTCTGTCTTAACAAGGTCGGCATGTCCTGCACAAGTAACAGGGTCTTTGCGGTCTTTGGCAAGTGTGCGCTGAGTAAGGATTGGGTTGCCTGAGTATGGCTCGTATGGTCCCCAAACAGACTCTGAGCGGTAGATAACCTCTGAATGCCAGTCGCTTGTTCCGCCCTCGGCAGTCATAAGGTAATACTTGCCCTTAATCTTATAGATGTGTGGAGCCTCGCACCAGATTGGCTTCTCCTCTGGACGGCATCCCTTGTTGATGATAATCTTTCGTTCGCCCACACACTTGTCTGTAGCCAAGTCGAGCTCCTGAACGCGAACTGTGCGGTGACCTGGATATTCAGGCTTGTTGTCTGGCGCATCGTCGTTGTTTACAACGTATGCTCTGCCGTCGTCATCGATAAAGATTGAAGGGTCGATACCCAAGATTGAAGGAAGGTGGATAGGGTCAGACCATGCACCCTCTGGATTCTGTGTCTTAACATAGAAGTTTCCGGCACCTACGTTTGTAGTAATCATATAATATGTGCCAGTCTTTGGGTTGTAGCTCAATGCAGGGGCGAAGATACCGCCGCTGATGTGCTGTCCCTTCATGTTCTCCATCTGCGACTCACGGTCGAGGATGTGACCAACCTGCTCCCAGTTTACAAGGTCGCGGCTGTGGAACAAAGGCACACCCGGGAAGAATGTAAAGGTTGATGTAGCAAGATAATAGTCGCCCTTACCGTTTGTGGTAATTGAAGGGTCGGGATAGAATCCCGGAAGTATCGGGTTGTAAAACTGCGATGCATCGGTCAACTTGTTTTTGTTGTAGATGTCATCGTTACCCTGATAATAGAAATTGTCAAACAATGCCTCGTCTACTGGAGCCTTCGGAACCGACAGACTCTTGCACGACTGGCACAAGCTCATAGCCGGAAAGCTGAGGAACAGCAACGACAGGAATGAAAGTCTCATAAATCTGGTTATTTGTTTAAAGATTATTAAAAATTTCCGTTAATTATTAGTGCAACCTTACATAAGCCGAATATGCTAAAACATATCGTTTGCTTATTTTACATGTTTGTTACCGTTTTTTTACTTCTGAAATGTTATCGTAAAACCATATACACATTTTCACTCTGCAATTTTACAATTTTTCACGCTATTACATTATATAAGCGTGTTACACGGAAGGGATTGTGTGTTACAGACTGTTAAAAAGTTGTTACAAAGTAATGTTTCGTTTGTTACACTATTATCTAAACATCTTACATTTCAAGTAGTTACATTTTTAAGCATTTGTTCACATCTTTTAACAATTTGACGAATTTCTGTTCTGTATTTTTCCTAATATTTTACAATTTACGCAAGGCTGAAAAAAACAAAAAATTCTATTCAATTGACAGTTGACAATTGAAAATTCACAATTCAGAATTGTCACAGTAACCACAGCATCCATAGGTTCTGCGGACTAAAATAAAACTGCTATAATCGACCCAGAAAGCGGTCGCCCGGTTTGTTCTGCCGAATTTCCTGCGCTCGACCTATCTTTTCGTTCTGCCGAATTTCCGAATTCGGCAGCATCATTATAAACGGGAGTTTGTAACTCCCATTGTCGCAAAGCGACAAAATGTTATGAGTAGAAGCGGAGTTGTACGTTACGTTTTTTCAGCGGTGGGAATTCTTGCGTCCATTCGGTAGCAAGCGAACGGAGTTCGAAGGTCTAATTCGACAGAACAGAAATGACGCTGAAAGCGTCACCTCTCAGTAACCGCAGCATCCGTAGGATCTGCGGACTAAAATGGCACAGCTAAATCGACCCTGAAAGCGGTCGCCCATGCTATAGATGGGGCACTCATTCAGAGTGCATGCTGTTGATTGTTCTTGTTCCGCAGGTCGTGCCGACCTACGGCTACTTAGCGGAGACGCTTTCAGCGTCTATAACTTGCATTACCATCACATACTCATCGCAAACCCTACCTATAACCTGAACGTTACTTCATCGTACCTTCCGACCTGCTTAAATCTATCTTGAATCTACCTTCCTTCTTAGTTCTGCCGAATTTCCGAATTCGGCAGCATCATTAAACGGGAGTTTGTAACTCCCATTGTCGCAAAGCGACAAGATGTTATGAGTAGAAGCGGAGTTGTACGTTACGGATTTTTTTGCGGTGGGAATTCTTGCGTCCCTTCGGTAGCAAGCGAACAAGTTCGAGCGACAAATTCCCATTTCTTTCCAAAGCCGAATTCGGAAATTCGGCTAAACCATGGGTGTCCCCTACGGTAGCAAGCGAACACAGGTGGGTATACTCTGCATATAGTTTACATATAGCTTGCATATACCTTGAATGTACCTTGAATGTACCTTGAATGTACCCTGGACGTTTCCTGGACGTACCTTGGACGTACCTTGGACGTACCTAGGACGTACCTTGGACGTACCTTGGACGTACCTTGGACGTACGAACAATTTCTGACGAAA
>JBGUGY010000434.1:0-6838 GCA_045111775.1 Bacteroidaceae bacterium
GTTCTTGATTCCGAAGAAGTTGGCAGCACCGCACTCGTCGATGTATTTCTTCTCTTTTGCATCGAGATAGAACTCGCATGCGTAGCCAAGGTCGTGAGCCTTCTTGTTTGCCTGAAGGCTTGCGGCGTAGTTACCTCCAACCTTGTAGATACCAGTTCCGAGAGGAGCCGAACGGTCGTGCTCGCGGATGATGACATAAGGGTTGGTTGAGAAACCGCCCTTGAAGTATGGTCCTACTGGAGTTACGAAGATAATGAACAGATATTCAGATGCTGGATGCACGCCTACCTGCGCGCTTGTGCCTATAAGAAGAGGACGTACATAGAGTGTTGCACCGCTCTCGTATGGCGGAATGAAGCGTTCGTTAAGGCGTACGACCTTCTTCACCATCTCGACAAACTTCTCGGTTGGCAACTCTGGCATAAGTATTCCGCGGCAAGTGCTCTGCAAGCGTGCAGCGTTCTCTTCAATGCGGAAAGCTCTTACTTTGCCATCCTTGCAGCGATATGCTTTCAGTCCCTCAAATGCTTCCTGTCCGTAGTGCAGACATGTTGCTGCCATATGCATGTTGATGGTTTCCTCTGATGAAACTTCAATCTCACCCCATTTTCCATCGCGGTAGTAGCAGCGTACGTTATAGTCTGTCTTTATATAACCAAAAGGCAGATTTTTCCAGTCTAATTCGTTCATTGCCTTATTATATTATTAAATAAAATCTGTGTTGTTACTTTCAATTTGTTGAAAGTCGAAAGCAAAATTACAAAATTTATCAACACAAACTATATTTTTGTTTGACTTTTTTATATGTCTTCTGCCTTATCCAATATTTTCTGTATATCTTCGTCAGTTTTATACAATTTGTCTTTGCAGAATTTCAGCAGTTGTTGCGCCTCTTTCAGATTATTGCTCAGTTCGTCGATAGTTAGTTCGCGAGCCTCAATCTTTTTGGTTATTTCCTCAAGACGCGCCATTGATTCTTCGTATGTCTTATTTTTCATTTCTTCCAGATGTTTTTTGAGTGAGTACAAAAATATGAAAATAACGTGAGACTGACGAATTTTTTGAGTCCGATTGTTTGCACAATCGGCTTTCTTTGTCCTTTTTTGATTTTGAAAATTGCCCTCTGAGGGTTGTTGAAAAGCTTTCATATATCAAAATGACAGAATTTTTATGTGAATTAGTTCAAATTTACGTCTGAAAATTTGTTCTTTTCGTATGAGATATGTATATTTGTGTCAATAATGTTACCTTTTATAATATAATATTGGGGATGAAGATAAGGAATTTTTTGTTATTCTTACTTATAACAATGATGACGGCAATGTTCTGCAGTTGCCGAACCGAAGATGCAGGCCTTAAAAAAAATAAGGTATGTACAACTCAAAAATATCTGAGAACAGGCGTTGATAACGATATTATTACGGTCGAGGAATTCAATGCTGCAAACCGTAACATCGAGAGTTATCAGCAGAGCAGTCCTGTGGTGAAATACGCATTCTTTGTGCTTTTCTTGGTCTACATGGGCGCAACAATTGTGTGGGCTTGGCAGAAGGATGATGTTGAAACTCCCGAGCCGACAACCATATGGGGAACGTATCTCTTTCTGCTTCTCGGCGGATTGTGGACGGCTCATCTGTTCCATCTCACGGGGCAGAATAGAAATTTCTGGTGGCGTATTCTGAGCATCATAATCATCGTAACTCTGTTTTCGCTTAACTATTCAGCGCTGATGTTTTATTGGCGCACGCCGGGAATGCTCACGGTTTATTGGGAAAACTGGGACTGGCATCTTGCAAACAACTACATTCTGCTGGTTTCGTGGATGGTGCTGGCGTTTATGTTTGTCGTAAACGTCGTTATTCCTGCGCTGATGATTCCTTATTGGGTTTATAACTACAACAACCGCACGTTCTATAAAGTTCCTGAACATCATGCAATTATGAAAGGCTATATGCTTCTTGCCGAGGAGGATTACAAAAAGCAGACTGCCAATTTGGACAGCATAGAGCATCATCTTCTAAAAGTTGATGCGGACGCTGAAACGACTTACAAGTCGCATGATGTAGATAGAATTTCGACTTTCCTTGGGCATAGTGAGATGATGGAAACCGAGGGCGACAATCTCGATTCGTCTGTCGAGATTCTTGCAACCGACGTCTATCGAATGAGAAACAGCGTAGCCCGAAACCTTTATATAATGGGCGAGCTTTTCGAATATCTTGTAAAGAACAAGGCTACCGATTTGCTTAATTACAAGCATGTAAAGGATGTCTTGGATGTTCGCGAAAAACTTGTCGCTCAGCTTGATAAGTTGTATCTTCAGTTGCTGAATCAGAACTGGAATCACAAGGTGAGTAGGGCGGCGGAACATGCGTCGGATGCCGTGAACCATGTTTACGATTACGACCCGAAAACTCAGCAAGAACGTGTTATGCGTGCCTTTGTGAATGCTTTGAACGATGTGGGCGAATGTGTAAAGATTCTGCGATTGTTCCATCAGTTTACCAAAAAAAGATGGGACGTGGTGCTCGAATGTTGCCGCCACGAAAAGTATTTCGTATTCAATTACGAGATTTTCCGAAAGGAGATAATGGGACAAGGAACGGCGTTTCAGTTCTTCAAGCGAAAGATTTTGAACGAGAAGCCGAAGATAACACTAAACGAATTCAACTTTCAAGAAAAGAAGATTCTTGAAGTGCTCGAAGCTTACAAACGTATGCTTCCTCAGATTGAATCGCTTGTCGGCGATACAACTATTCCGCTTCGTGAGGATAAGAAATAGAGATTACTTTCAGGTAATCTTGTAGCGCAAAAATTTTATTTCCCGCTCCTGCTTGTGAATCATTTACGAGCAGGAGTGTTTGTTTCCCGTCAGAAAGTCTTGCGCCGAGGCACATGCCTTCGTAGTTGGCAAGATTCGTGTGCGAGAGGCTGAGTTTTGTTTCGAAAGAGTAAAGCAGAGTCTTTTCCATTGGAACGTCGTTCTGCGTAGGTTTCACGACGAAAAGTTTGTGATTGCACTTGCTTCCGATATAGTTTGAGGTGACGATAAATTCGCGTTCGAGCACAATCAGACTGCTGTCGGCAAGTGCGCATATTTCTGCCACGCCGAAAGCGTAGTTCCGCTTCTTTTTGTTGCCGTAAATAGGGGCATCGGTGCGATATTCGTACTGATGCTTGGGCTTCAGATTGTCGTCGAACGATTGTAGGCGCAGTCTTACGCCTTCGTTAAGTTTGCCGATGTCTTTTTTCAGAGCATTTTCGGTTGTTGTCCAAAACTGATGCGTTGCAGCGGAGTAGGCGAGCGACTCGAATCCGTAGTTTCCCTGAATGTTGTTTTTGCTGAATTCTTCGGGAATATTCAGACTCTTTCCCGTTGGAATGCCGTTCGAATTGTATTCAAGAATCTGCTGGTCGTTTTCTGCCGAGATGTAGATGAGCGTGTCGCCGTTGCAGATTCTGGCGCATATGCCCTCGGAATCTCTTTGTGTGTCTGTGTTTGCAGAGCGAAATCCTTCGTCCTTAACGCTGATGATTCTGCCTGTGATGCTGTCTTGCTCGATGCTGAAGACAAAGAATCCGTCGGAATCTTCCTTGTCGCTCACGAGGGCATATCGGCTTCCTTCAAGATGGACGATTCCGCTGTAGTTGCGTGGCTTTATTCCGGCTTTCGTCATGTTGAAAGTCTGGATTTCATCAGCCTGATAGCCTTGAGCCGCTGCGCCAAGGCTTATAATCAGCAAAAGTATGGATAGTGCGTTTCTTTTCATGACGGCAAAGATGTAAAAAAAATCTGAATGCAGAACGAATCCGCATTCAGATTTTATGCTTGATTTAATTTCTAATATCAAAAGATTAGAAGAACATGTAACGCTTGTCTACAACCTTAGCCTTGATGTAAAGGTCGTTGATGAAGCGGCTTGCGGCGCGTGCTGCCATATTTGTAAGCATTCCTTCCTCAGTCTTAGCATCGAACTTCTCCTGAGCCTTCTGCTTGTCAAGTACCTGGAATACGAATACTCCGGCGTTACCCTTTACAGGACCAGCAAACTGACCCTTAGCTGTCATGCTTACGCGTGCGCTAAGTGCAGGCTCGCTTGAGCTTGTAGCCATAACGAAAGCAGGAGCTGAGAATGTAACGTGCTTGATAGTGTCAGATACTGCACCCTTCTGCTTCTTTGCGTCTGCTACGCTCTTAACGTTGCCAAGGCTTGCGATAATCTTCTCTGCCTTCTTGTCGTTAAGAATCTCGTTCTTCAACATAGGCTTAACCTTCTCGAGTGGAAGATATCCAGCCTCGTTAACGCCAGTAACAGCGATGAGCATCATGTGGTCGTTGTCTGTACCGCATTCGTAAAGTTTAGATACATCGTTCTTCTTTGCATCGTTGAAGAGCCAGCGCATAATTTCGCGAGTGTTGCCCACGCCGCAAACATTGTGCTCGCTGCTATAGATGTCTGAACGGTCGAGAACAGTATAGCCGCTCTTTGAAGCGTTAGCCTCTATTTCCTTCAGAGTCTTGTTCTTTGCAACGAACTGGCTGAAGTTGTTGAAAGCCTTGCTGTATGTCTCCTTGCTGAATGTAACTTCGCGCTTGATTGCAGCAACCTTGTACTTGTCGCTGAATGCCTTGCGGTTAAGAACCTTTACAACTACGTTGCCCTGAGCAGTCTCTACAACTGTTGTTGAGCCAACGCCAAGAGTTGTAACAGCGTTGATGTACTTAACATTCTCTGTGCTCAACTTCTGACCTTCGTACTGACGGCTTGTCAACCATGATGACTCGCCTGTCTGGTTGTAGTTCTTGGCGATTGCCTTAACATCGCCGCCTGCGTTAATTGCGTTTACAACGCTGTCGGTCTTAGTCTTGATTTCATCCTTGCTTGCGCCCATTACCATAATTGACTGGTACTCAACTGAATCTGGGATTGAAGCCTTTGCGATGTAGCGGTAGCAGTTAAGAGTATTGTCCTGAGCGTTGTAGAATGTAGAGGCAACAGTACCAACGGCTGTTGAATCAATCTTGCCTGCGATGTCGCCTGGAAGAACGTGCTTAGATACGAATACGTCTGAATATGGAACAAGTGAGTTAGACAAGCGAACTACGTTTGTTGCGTCCTCGCCGTTGGCAAGTTTAGTAACGTACTCCTTCATCTCCTCCTCAAGGCTTGCGCGATCTGCTGGACTTGCCTTTACAAGAACATCGATGTACTTGATGTCGCGGCTCTCAGCAAAGTTTCTGAAACGCTCCTTGTTCTTCTCGTATGCAGCCTTGTAGTCAGCCTCTTCAATCTTAACATCGTTGTCGTTGATTGTTGAATATGGAACGGCTGCCATAAGGATGTCGCTCTGGTTTGTGCGGTTCTCGAACGATGCCTTAGCCGAAACTGGGTTTGATATAAGGGCGTTAGAGATGAGCGCCTGATACTTCATCTGAAGAGTCTGAGTTCTCAGCATCTTCTCGATGAATGTCCAGAAATTGTAGAGCTGCTTATACTGCTCTGCATGCTGTGGATCCTGAGTCTTTTGCTTTTCGTAGTCGGCAAGGAACTTCTTAAGCATATCCTTGTCGAAACGGCCGTTCTGACCGATGAAAGGAGTCTGGCTCAACAATGGGCTGTTGCCTTCGTTGATGATGTTCTGAAGTTCCTCGTCGGTAACTGTCAGACCGAGTTTCTTGCACTCGTTCTCAACAAGTTTGTTGTTGACAAGCATCTGCCAAACCTGATCCTTAATCTGTGTTGTCTCCTCGTCGGTGAATGAAGATCTCTGCTGAACGAACTTCATTGCTTCGGTATATTCGTCAACGAGTTTCTCGAAATCTGAGGCTGAAATAGCCTCACCGTCTATCTCACCAACCTTGTTTCTGTTGGCGTTTGAGTTCTGTTCCATTGCACGGAACCCCTCTTCTGCGATAAATGCAAACAAAGCAAGTGCAACTACTGCTATGAGTACCTTGCCATGCTTCTGAATGTTTTGTAATGCTGGCATTTTATTATTTTTTATTATTTATTTTTTCCTTGTTTTTAAGAATTAGCGCACGAAGATACAAAAAAAGTATTAATAATGTGAATTTTTAATGCATTTTTAACTTATTCAATAATTTTTAGGCGCACAAGCTCGATTTTCGTGTTTGTAACCTTCAGAATTTTGAATTGATAGCGTCCTACCGTTATTATTTCGTGCAATTTCGGAAAACTCTGATACTCATGCAGAATCAGGCCTCCGATGGTAAGATACTCGTCATTTTCGGGAAGTTCGAGGTTGAACTTCTCGTTTACTTTCTCAATCTCCAGACGCGCCGACAGAACGTAGTCGTTCTCGCCAGTCTGCTTGGCAATGTAGGTGGTGTTGTCGTGCTCGTCCTCAATGTCGCCGAAGATTTCCTCAACCAAATCCTCGAGCGTGACGATGCCCGATGTTCCGCCAAATTCATCAACAACCACGGCGATGCTCTTCTTGTTTTTGATGAAGAGTTTCATCAGTTTTTGTGCGCCCATCGTCTCGGGCACGATGGGAATGTCGCGCAGGTTCTTGTTCCAGTCGTCGGTGTGTCTGAACAATTCCGATGAGTGAATGTAGCCTATGATGTGGTCGATGTCTTCTTTGTAGATGATGATTTTAGAGTTACCGCTCTCGATGAAGTGCGAGCGCAGAACGTCAATCGATGAGTTTACCTCTACCGCCTGAATTTCGGTTCGCGGCACAATGCAGTCTCTGATTTTTACGTTCGAGAAGTCGAGTGCGTTCTGGAAAATCTTAACCTCGTCGTTTATTTCCTTGTCGTCTTTCGTGTTGTCGATGCTCGACTGGATAAGATAGTCGAGGTCGACTTTCG
>JBGUGY010000435.1:0-5085 GCA_045111775.1 Bacteroidaceae bacterium
ATGTGCAGCGCATCATCGAGATTGCCCACGCACACCAGATTCCGGTGCTGATAGACGGCGCGCAGTCCATTGCCCATACGCCGGTAGACGTGCAGCAGCTGGGCGCAGATTTCTTCGTCTTCAGCGGACATAAAATCTACGGACCTAACGGTATCGGCGTTGTGTACGGCAGAAAGGAGTTGCTCGACAAGATGCAGCCTTGGCAGGGTGGTGGCAACATGATTAAGGATGTTACTATTGAGCGCACTGAGTACAATGTTCCGCCGGCTCGTTTCGAGGCTGGAACGCCTAACGTGGCTGATGCCATCGGACTGGGTGCTGCGCTCGACTATGTAAGCCGCCTCGGCATCCGCAACATCGAGCATCACGAGCATCAGCTTACCGAATATGCACGCGAGCAGCTCGCCTTGATTCCGGGTTTGACGCTCATCGGCAATCCTAAGAACCGCGTGTCGGTGGTTAGCTTCGTGCTCGACGGCATTCCTGTGCCCGAGGTTGGCACGCTGCTCGACAAAGAGGGTATTGCTGTCCGCGCCGGACATCACTGCGCACAGCCAGCCTTGCGAGCTCTCGGCTACGAGATGAGCGTCCGACCAACCTTCGCGCTCTACAACACTCGCGATGATGTTGACAAACTCGTTATTGCGGTTCGCAAAATCGTAGGCGAAAGATAAGGTCGCAAATCATTAGAATTGGAATAAAAAAATAAACACGAATTGCCGCGAAATTCTCATCTGCAAGAATGAAAATTAGCGGCGGTTCGTGTTAACTGAAAAATAAAATGGAAAAAAATATCAATGAAACATTGATGCGTAACGTCAATCTGCTGTCGCGACTAACCGAACTAGAGGTAAAAACGATGCCTCAGACGCAGGCACCTCTTCCTTCGGTAGAGCAGGTTAAGCAGATTATCTGTCTGGTAAAGAGCATCATCTTTCCCGACTACTTCAATAAACGTCAGGGCAACGAGACAATCCGTTCATATTATATAGGCGTGCACATGGAAGAGCTGCTGAAACTGCTCACAAAGCAGATTGCCAACGGACTTCAGTTCTGCGAGAACCGTGATTCGGTAACGTCGAAACAGCAGATTTTTGATGAGGCAGGACAGCTTGCCTTGCAGCTTATCGACTCGCTGCCTGAGATAAAACGACTGCTCTATACCGATGCGCAGGCTATGTTCGACAACGACCCGGCAGCCCCAAACTACGGCGAGGTGATATTCTGCTATCCCGTAATGAATGCCATGACGCACTACCGCATTGCCCATAGGCTTCACGAACTGAAGATTCCTGTAATTCCGCGCATCATAACCGAGCTGGCACATTCAAAGACGGGCATCGATATTCATCCCGGCGCGCAGATAGGCGAATATTTCGCCATTGACCACGGCACGGGAGTGGTGATAGGCGAGACTTGCGTTATCGGTAGTCATGTAACGCTCTATCAGGGTGTTACGCTCGGCTCGAAGAACTTCAAGCACGATGCCGATGGCAATATCCTCAACATCCCTCGCCATCCTATAATCGAAGACTACGTTACCGTTTATTCAAACGCCAGCATCTTGGGTCGCATCACCATCGGACACCATTCGGTTATTGGCGGTAACATCTGGGTAACTCACAACGTGGCTCCTAATTCGCAGATTCAGCAGACAAAGGCGGTCGAAATGAACTTCGAGGCAGGACTTGGAATATAAAAACATGCAAAAATACATTATCATGGTATGCGAATGACATACTTATGGGATTGTAAAACCTTTTAAATCACCTTACTTTTGCAATGTAAACATTAATAACAAAACATATAAGGATTATGGCTAAAGTAGCAAAACAATTGACTGAGTTGGTTGGTAATACACCACTTCTTGAACTCAACAGATATTCACAGGCTAAGGGACTCGATACTCCCGTAATTGCCAAGGTAGAGTTTTTCAATCCAGGCGGCAGCGTGAAGGACCGCATAGCACTGGCTATGATTGAGGATGCCGAGGCTAAGGGCATTCTTAAGCCCGGCGCAACCATCATCGAGCCGACAAGCGGTAACACTGGCGTAGGATTGGCGTTGGTGTCGGCTGTCAAAGGCTATCGTCTTATCCTTACCATGCCCGAGACCATGAGCGTTGAGCGTCGCAACCTTGTAAAGGCTTACGGTGCCGAGGTTCATCTTACATCGGGAAAGGGCGGTATGCCGGGCGCAATACGTGCTGCCGAGGAGTTGCGCGATTCTATCCCTGGCTCTGTTATCTTGCAGCAGTTCGAGAATTCGGCAAACCCGGCAAAGCATTATGCTACAACTGGTCCTGAAATATGGCGCGATACCGACGGAAAGGTCGACATCTTCATTGGCGGTGTGGGCACAGGCGGAACAATCAGCGGTACTGGCAAATATCTGAAGGAGCAGAACCCTAACGTTAAGATTATCGCCGTAGAGCCAAAAGACAGTGCCGTGCTGAACGGTAAGCCAAGCGGTCCGCACAAGATTCAGGGTATCGGCGCAGGCTTCATTCCTAAGACATACAATTCTGATGTCATCGACGAGGTCTTTGATGTCGATAACGACGATGCCATCCGCACAGGTCGCGAGGTTGCCCAGTCCGAAGGACTTCTCGTAGGCATCTCGGCAGGTGCTGCCCTTTATGCTGCCCTTCAGGTGGCAAAGCGTCCAGAGAACAAGGGCAAGAAGATTGTGGTTCTGCTGCCCGACACAGGCGAGCGCTACCTCTCAACCGTTCTCTATGCCTTCGAGGACTATCCGCTGTAATCATAATAAGTTGAACAAAATTCACATATCTAACTCCAGAGACCGTGCTTTTAAACAGAGTGCGGTCTTTCTTTTGACTTATCCCAAAACGGTCATTAGAAAAAATAAGTAGCAAAATGTAAGTTGGTTTAATTATTTGGAGTCAATCATTAGCACTTTTGCTTATATTTTTATAGACTCAGAATGCTTATCTGAACATTATGTAAGGCAGAATTTCTAATGACCGATTTGGGTTTATACTGAACTCATCATAAACGCCGAAAGAGTCTCCGCTCACCAACCGTTGCTTGGAACGTACTGCGGAAAAAATACGACCGTTATCGAAAGGTGTCGACAATATAACATTGGATGGATCCTACCGTTCAGCCGAATTTGCAATTCGGGTGAGAAAAAAATTGGGAATTTGCCGCTCGAACTTGTTCGCTTGCTACCGAAGGGACGCAAGAATTCCCACCGCTGAAAAAACATCAGTTTTACAATAACTTTTTGTCGCACAGCGACAATGCGAGTTGCAAACTCGCGGTATAATGATGCTGCCGAATTCGGAAATTCGGCAGGACGAAGGCTTGCAAGCGACCACAAGTCGAGTGGCAAATTTTGCAGAACGAAAGACTCATATCATTTCTGCTCTTCTGCACGGTTTAAAATCTTTTCTTTCAAACAAATTAGGATGACAGAAATAATCATACCACAAAGCAATAAAAATACTAATTCCACATTTGCAAATCCAATACCTTCACCATCCCAAACTGAAATATATTTTATATCAGAACGACTCTTTAACGAAATAATCAATTGTGTAAACAAGTTGAAAGCAAACACTTGCTCTGCGCTCTTACCGACAAAGTAATTCAATAAGAAAAACAGACAATAGAAAAAACAAACTAACGACAACGCATCTGCACCATGGATTCCCTCCGTTAGAATAAGAAACATAATCTGGCTAGCAAGAAGAGTCAAATTCTTCTTATTGAAAGATAAACTATTCCGACATAAAAAATACGTCAAAAAAGCAAATATTATGGAATACAAATATGCAAAAAACATTCTTTCAACATTTACAAAAATAAATGTAACTATTATGGTATAAAATATAGTATTAGTTATCTTCATGTCTGTTTGTTTTTATAATAAGTTCTATTTGCAGTATCGAGAGATATTTGTATGCAAAAATAACAAAAATATTAGAATTGTAAAATATTACAATCTCGACCTATGGTTGCTTGCTACCGAAGGAACACAAGAATTCCCACCGCTGAAAAAACAGCCGAGCAGCAAATTCGGCAGAACCAGGGAATCCTTGTCATAGTCGGAACTACACTCGCTATATATATCAGTAATCTTCTGGTAATAACGTCGTTCACTGATGCGTATCTCGCGGATGCGGTCAAGCAAATCATCAAAGTAATCTGCCCCGAATACGTTCTTTCCCTTCAGACGTTCGTCATCCAACACAAAGCCTTTGGTAAGGTATTCTTTCAATACTTGTGTAGCCCAGATACGGAATTGAGTTGCCTCGTAGCTATTCACGCGATAGCCTACGGCAATAACGACATCAAGGTTATACATCATCACCTCACCAGACCATTTGTCCGAAGGTAACAAAATTTTTTTGTAAGCATCGGACAAATGGAGTTCACCGCTTTCTTCTATCTGTGATAGATGATAGCTAATGTTCTGTTGAGTCACTCCAAACAACTCTGCCATCCTTTGTTGTGAAAGCCAAAAAGTATTGGTATCGAAGACTACTTGAACCTGCACCTTCCCTCGTCCACTTTTATACATCAAGATGGAAGATTCCATGCTTCTCACGGCAACGTCAGGAGTCATGGACGCACTGAAATACTGCAGTGCTGCCTTCACCATCTCTTTCTTTTGGTCGGCATTCATAGCCACAGCCATACAAGCAGCACGAGACAGGCGGATGCTCGTCACTTCTCTGACTGCACCACTACCCAGTTCTGCCATCTCGGTTATCTCTACAAAATGTTCACCAAGATGATAGCCCTTCTGCGAAGTCCATGCCTGTGCCTTGGCTATGACACGCTCGAAGTTCCAGTACTTGCCATAGCCCATCACTCGCGCCAACTTGCGCGAGTTCCACCATTCCTTGCCATCAGCATCAACCTCTCTTAACTGATCGAAAGGAGATTGGAGTTCTGGGATGTTTGTCAAATCTTTTTTATTTTGTGGCATAAACATTCATTATTATAAGGAATTTTAATCGCTTGTCATCACTACTGTCCGGAATAATTATACAGAGTGCTTATAATTAAGTGTATTTCAGGTGTTTATATTGCATATAAGTTTTTCCGATAGAAA
>JBGUGY010000436.1:0-2037 GCA_045111775.1 Bacteroidaceae bacterium
TCTGCGGTGCGAATCTATTCGGATTGAGTTGTTAGGCGACTGCTGCATCTGCGACCAGTACATACACGCATGATTCATATCGCCCTCTCTTTCAGCAATATCGCCAAGCAGTTTTATTGTTTTGTCGATATACGACGTTTGTTTTGATTTCAGCAGATATTCCTTTGCCTTAGGCAGATTTTCCTTTCGTATATAATAACTGCCGATGTTTGAGAGAAGCGTTGCGCGAACCGTTCCGTCGATGCTGTCGAGCAACGGCAGACAGCGGTCGTTATACAATTTCAGACTGTCGGGCTCGTCCATCTCGTCGAAAACCGTGGCGATATTGTTTAGCTGACGGGCTATGCACTCGGCACTGCCCAGACGCTCGGCTGCACGAAGCGAACGGTGATAATAATCAAGCGTCAGCGGATTGTTGTTGGCATTATCGTTGATGTCGCCCATCACGGCAAAGAGTTCATAGTCTATGGCATCGTCGCCAAGATTACGAGCCAGTTCTTCCGAACGCTTCAGAAGGCGGAAAGCCTCGCCGTATCGCTGCATTCCGTAGAGGATGATGCCACGATGCAGACAGGCGCGTGCCAGCAGGCGGTCGTCGCCATTCTTCTCGTAGAACTGCTGACTGAAGGCAACAAGCGAATCGGACTTGAGGGCGAACCCAACGCGGTGCACAGCCTCGGTGAAGACGAGCGAATACAGGGCGCGGTCGGCATCGAGAGTGAAGCTGTTTACATCGACATAACTGAGCTCGCGGACTACCGAGTGCGGATTCTGAAAACACAGAGAATCGGCTTTGAGCAGCTTGCCATTGCGGCAATGCTCCGAAGAGCACGCCGCAAGCGCAAAGCATAGTATGATAACGAGATATCTCATTACAACTTAAATACCACAGGAAGTGTGAACTTAACTCTAACAGGAACGCCTCTCTGAGTGCCAGGCTTCCACTTTGGCATCTTTTTTACCAAGCGCATAGCCTCATCGTCGAGCGACGGAAAAGTTGGCTTGGCAACCTGCACATCGGTTATCGTGCCGTCTCTCTCCACCACAAAAGTCACTAATACGCGACCCTGCACTTTGTTTTTCTGCGCATCGGCAGGATATTTCATGTTCTTGGCAAAGTATGCAATCATAGCCTCGTTGCCTCCGGGATATTCGGGCATGTTTTCTACTACCATGAACACCTCATCCTTCCGCACTTTCTGCGAAACAACCGTCTTTTGAGCCTGAACAGTCGCGAGGCTGAATGTAGCCATCAGCGACAAGAGAATTAGTCTTTTCATTTTTCTTAGTCTTTTTTGGTTTGTAAAACTTTTAAGTTGTCCGGACTTTCGGTTGCAAATGTAGAAAAACTGCCGATTGACGCCATATTTTTCTTTACATCATATTACACAAGGCAGATAACATACTGATTCTCTTCTGTTTATTTTTCTGACTTTCAAAAGTCAATCAGCACGCGCCAAACAGCTTTTTATTGTTTGTAGCGCGATGAACGGACTAATTACATCGAAATGTTACAGGAACTCTATATATTACACGCACAGGCTGATTCAACTTTATCCCCGGCTTCCATTTAGGCATCATAGAAATAACACGTACAGCTTCAGCATCGAGCAATGGATGAACAGACTCCACGACTTTAATATTCGAGAGAGAGCCGTCTTTCTCAACAATAAAAGAAGCGACCACCTTTCCCTGTATTTTTTTCTCTTGTGCTTCTATCGGATATCTTATACTAGAGGCAAGAAATTTAAGACAAACAGACATTCCCCCGGGAAATTCAGGCATTACGTCTAAGCTCTTTAATTCATCAGCATTACTGTCGCCAAACAAATGTTCTTCTTCATACGATTTGAAAGTGACTGGTATTCTGAATTTTGAACGCGCAGGTTTACCGTTTCTGAAACATGGTTTCCATTTGGGCATCATGTTAATAACTCGAAGCGCCTCGGCATCGAGTAATGGATGAAGCGGATTCTCTACGACTGCATTTGTGATAGTTCCATCCTTTTCTATATCAAAAAGGACTTTTACCAACCC
>JBGUGY010000437.1:0-7516 GCA_045111775.1 Bacteroidaceae bacterium
TTTTAGGTAAAGTATCCAAGAAGTATGACCTTAACAAGGATTCGCATAATTTAGGCAAATCGACACTTGTAGATTTGTTGGACTTTATGTTGCTAAAGAAAGTGGATAAGTATCATATCTTCCGACGTTTCCATGAATTGTTCTCTGGACATGTGTTTTATTTGGAAATTATTTTACCGAATGGTAAATATATGACTATAAGAAGAAGTGTTGCAGAAGACACAAAGATAAGTTTCCTTACAACAGAAACATCAACAATGTGCGGAAATGCTACTACGTGGGATCAAGAAGGTCTGTCTTTCGAGAAAGCAAAAACTTATTTAAATGAATGTCTTTCGTTCAATGTACTTCCGTCTTGGGACTATCGCAAAACTGTGACATTTTTCCTCCGTTCTCAAAAAGACTACATCTCAGTTTTTCAGTTAGGGAAATTTATCAATGGTAAACATAGAGATTGGAAACCCATTGTCTTTGAGTTACTTGGATATGATAGCCATAGTCTGATTGAAAAGTACGATTTGGATCAGCAGATTGCAGATAATCAGGCCGCTATAGCATCAATCAGCGACGAGATGTCCATTAAGGCCGAAGATTACGACCGTGTAAAGAGTTCACTGGAGATTAAAGTGGCAGAGCGAGATGAAATGCAAAAGAATATTGATGCTTTTAATTTCTATGCTGAAGAAAGAACGATAAATAAGAATCTTGTAGAGGAGATAGAGCGTAACATATCAGAGCTTAATACAAAAGAGTATGCTCTGTCGTATGATTTAGATAAGACTAAACAGTCTATAGAGAATATTCCGTTGTTTGATATGGAGCAATTGAAGGAGATTTATGCGGAGGCACAGGTATATTTCCCCGAACAGTTGGCTCATGACTACGACGAACTTGTTTCGTTTAACAAAAAGGTTACACAAGAGCGCAACCAGTACTTACGAGAACAGGTTACTCAAATAGAAACCGAACTGCGTCAAGTTCGTGAAAGTCTCAAAGATTTGAATGATCGTAGAAATATCGCTTTGTCCACTCTACAGGATCGCGATACTTTCCACAAATTCAAAGAGTATCAGAAAAAATTGGCCGTGTTGGAGGGTGAAATTAACAGACTGACATTACAACTCTCCAATATTGATCGTGTTACAACTTTAACAGAAAAAGGGGATGAATTGAATCTAAAACTTCAGCAGGTTAGTAAAGAAGTCGTGAACAGTGTAAAAAATCAGACAAATGAGGATACTTTGGTACTGAAAAGATTATTCAATGATGTATTTCGCTTTGTCTTTGCAGTAAGTGCTTTGTTATACGTTAAACCCAATAAATCAAATAATGTTGAGTTTCATGCAGATGTCGCACCTGATGAAAAAACAGCAGCTACAGCGGAAGGATCAGGAAACTCTTACAAAAAGATGCTTTGCGTATCATTTGATATTGCAGTTTTGGCAACGTATAGTCAACGCTCCTATTTCCATTTTGTATATCATGATGGGGTATTTGAAGGACTAGATAATCGTAAGAAAACATTGTTCTTGCAAGTAGTAAGGGATTACTGCAATCGTTATGGTATTCAATACATATTTTCAACAATTGAGGATGATGTACCTGTAGAAATGATGTCAACCTTCGATAAGTCAGAAATATGTTTGACACTTAACGACCAGAATGATTCTGGAAAACTTTTTGGTTTTAGTTTCTAATATTTTAAATAATTATAAGGCTCACACACTCAACAATAGGCTGAACATAATGGTAGACTGAAGGCTACCATAACACTTATGGTAGCTGAATAAAGAAAACAAATATGTTGATTGCCTAAGTGCTGCATAATGAGAAAACGTTAAGAAAAACTGTAAGATCTTCTCTTTTGCAATCCCGAACGAATCCCGAAAGCATCCCGAAGAAATCTTACAACGAACGCGCTTACAGACGCTGAAGGCGTCTCCGCTCAGTAACCGTAGGTCGGAGCGACCTGCGGAAAAATGGCACACAAGCCCAAAAGCACTCTTACAGATATAAAAACGCATAGTTTTCTTTATTTTATGATAAGTTATGCCGGTTTTCTGCAAACTTATTTTTTCGAAGATGGGGCACTCAATGATTATGTTTTACAAATTCCTGTTAAGAGTTATCCTATTACGATTCTCAAAGAATTGCCCCTTGCTATCGGCTTACTTCAATTTCGGGGAGTCCTTTCTCTTTTCAACTTCGCCACCTACCCATCACCTAAGCTGGCTATACCCTGGATATACCCACGACATTCCCACGACGTTCCCACGACGTTCCTTGCCACTAACATATACTAAACGGACAATTTCTGACGAAATTGTCCGTTATAAATCCCTAATTATCATTCGGTTCAGAATTTTCAACTTTCAATTTTCAAATTTCAACTCAGAATTGTCAACTGTCAATTGTCCTCAAACTTCGTTCCGCAGAACTTACAGAATTTGGCCTCTGGGTCGTCGCCGCAATAGCGATGGCATTTAGGACAGATATTATGCTTCTCCTTCTTGTGGCGGTGCATTCTGTTGGTATCGGCAATGTTGGCCGAAACAATCCCGGTAGGCACGGCAATGATGGCATAGCCAAACAGCATAACAAAGCTCGCAATAAAACGGCCTACCGATGTAACAGGAGCCATATCGCCATAACCCACTGTGGTTACGGTAACTATCGCCCAATATATACTATGTGGTATATTGGTAAACTGAGTGCCCGGAACGCCTCCCTCTACGGCAAACATTACCGTTCCCATGGCAATAACCATAACGAGCACGAACATGAAGAAAACCAGAATCTTGCGCATACTCTTAGACAGAGCCAGCAAGATAAGATTGCCCTCCTCGAGATAGCTGAACAGCTTGAACACACGGAACACGCGTATAAGACGGAATATCCTGAGCACCGACAGATAATGCGCTCCGTTGAAGAAGAACAACGTGTAGAAAGGCAGGATTGACAGAAGGTCGATGATGCCGAAGAAGCTAAGGATGTATTCCTTAGGCTTGGGCGAGCAGTATATTCGGGCAATATACTCGAACGTGAAGAACACAATGAAAAACCACTCTGAATAATACAGGATAAGGCGCAGCAGACTGTCGGACATCATCATGCTCTCGAAGATGGTAAAAAGCACGCTTGTGAGTATGCTTGCCATAAGTATTATGTCAAAGGCCTTGCCCGTGAATGTCTCAGCCCCGAAAATCATATTGTAAAGCTTCTGCTTCAGTCCGCGACCCGGAAAAAGGCGGTTGTCGCGAAGCAAATACGTTAGCAGTTTTTCTATATATTTCATTGATCAGCCGTAATTAGTTTCAAACGACACAAAAATAAGCAAAAATATCAACAGATTAACATTTTTATTATAATTTTGCGCTCAAAGTAGAAAAACGAATAAAATGGAATACAATTTCAGAGAAATAGAGAAAAAATGGCACCAGAGATGGGTTGACCAGCAGACCTACAAGACAGTAGAAGATGAGAACAAGAAGAAGTTCTATGTGCTGAACATGTTTCCTTACCCATCGGGTGCGGGACTTCATGTTGGTCATCCTCTTGGCTATATCGCCTCTGATATCTATGCGCGCTTCAAGCGCCTGCAGGGCTACAACGTGCTCAACCCTATGGGCTACGACTCATACGGACTGCCAGCAGAGCAGTATGCCATACAGACAGGACAGCATCCTGCCATCACAACAGTAAACAACATCAACAGATACCGCGAGCAGCTCGAGAAGATTGGCTTCTGCTTCGACTGGAGCCGCGAAATCAGAACATGCGACCCTGAATACTATCACTGGACACAGTGGGCATTCCAGAAGATGTTCAACTCGTTCTATTGCAACAGTTGCCAGAAGGCACAGCCTATCGAAAAACTCGTAAAGCACTTCGAGACCGAAGGAACAGACGGACTTGACGTGGCACAGAGCGAGGAACTGCGCTTTACTGCCGACGAGTGGAACTCGTGGGACGAGAAGAAGAAAAACGAGGTTCTGATGAACTATCGTATTGCATACCTTGGCGAGACAATGGTAAACTGGTGTCCTAAACTGGGAACGGTTCTTGCCAACGACGAGGTTGTAGACGGCGTTTCGGAGCGCGGCGGATATCCTGTAGTACAGAAGAAGATGCAGCAGTGGTGTCTGCGTATCTCTGCCTACGCACAGCGTCTGCTCGACGGCCTTGAAACAGTACAGTGGACCGACTCAATAAAGGAGGTTCAGCGCAACTGGATTGGACGCTCAGAGGGTACAGAGGTGCAGTTCAAGGTTAAGGACAGCGATACAGAGTTCACCATCTTCACAACCCGTGCCGACACTATGTTCGGCGTTACCTTCATGGTGCTTGCCCCTGAGAGCGAATATGTTGCCCTCGTAACTACGGCCGACCAGAAAGCAGAGGTTGACGCATATCTCGACGCTACAAAGAAGCGTACAGAGCGCGAGCGTATTGCCGACCGCAAGGTTTCGGGCGTGTTCTCTGGCTCGTATGCCATCAACCCAATGACAGGCGACGAGATTCCAATCTGGATTTCAGACTATGTGCTTGCAGGCTACGGAACAGGCGCAATCATGGCAGTTCCTGCACACGACAGCCGCGACTATGCCTTCGCAAAGCACTTCAACCTGCCTATCATTCCGCTTATCGAGGGATGCGATGTATCTGAAGAAAGCTACGACGCCAAGGAAGGCATCGTAACAAACTCGCCTCGCGAGGGCGTGAAGCCATACGTAAACTTCAGCCTCAACGGTCTGACAGTAAAGGAGGCCATCGCCGCAACAAAGAAGTTCGTAAAGGAGAACAATCTGGGACGCGTAAAGGTAAACTACCGTCTGCGCGACGCTATATTCTCTCGCCAGAGATACTGGGGCGAGCCGTTCCCAGTGTACTACAAGAACGGTATGCCTTGCATGATTCCAGAGGAGTGTCTGCCGCTCGAACTGCCTGAGGTTGACAAGTTCCTCCCTACCGAGACAGGCGAGCCTCCATTGGGCAACGCTACAAAATGGGCTTGGGACGAGGCTAACAAGCAGGTTGTTGAGAACTCTAAGATTGACGGCAAGACCGTATTCCCTATCGAGCTTAACACCATGCCGGGATTCGCCGGCTCATCGGCATACTATCTGCGATACATGGACCCTCGCAACAACGAGCGCATTGTTTCGGAGAAGAACGAGAACTACTGGCAGAACGTAGACCTCTACGTGGGCGGAACAGAGCACGCTACAGGTCACCTCATCTACAGCCGATTCTGGAACAAGTTCCTCTTCGACTACGGCTACAGCGTTAAGGAAGAGCCATTCCAGAAGCTCGTTAACCAGGGCATGATTCAGGGACGAAGCAACTTCGTATATCGTATAAAGGACACTAACACGTTCATATCTCTCGACATGATAAAGAATATGGACGATGTAACACCTATACACGTTGACGTGAACATCGTAAGCAACGACATCCTCGACGTAGAGGCATTCAAGAACTGGCGACCAGAATACAACAACGCCGAGTTCCAGCTCAATGCCGACGGCAAGTACATCTGCGGATGGGCTATCGAGAAGATGAGCAAGTCTATGTTCAACGTGGTTAACCCGGATATGATTGTAGAGAAATTCGGTGCCGACACGCTCCGTCTCTACGAGATGTTCCTCGGCCCTGTTGAGCAGTCAAAGCCTTGGGACACAAACGGCATTGACGGATGCCACCGCTTCATCAAGAAGCTATGGGGCTTGTTCTACAGCCGCGACGACCAGTTCCTGCCAGAGGACGGCGAGCCGTCAAAGGACGAACTGAAGGCTGTTCACAAGCTTATCAAGAAGGTTACTGGCGACATCGAGAACTTCTCATACAACACCAGCATCTCTGCCTTCATGATTTGCGTAAACGAGCTTCAGCAGATAAAGGTGCGCCACAAGGCTGCACTCAAGGACATCGTGGTGCTCATCGCTCCGTTTGCCCCATTCCTTGCCGAGGAACTGTGGGAGGCTCTTGGCAACACAACATCGGTATGCGATGCAAAGTGGCCTGAGTTCAACGAGGATTACCTGAAGGAGGACAGCGTAACGCTCAGCATCTCGTTCAACGGCAAGACTCGCTTTACAATGCAGTTCCCTGCCGGCTCGTCAAACGAGGCAATACAGGAGGCTGCACTTGCCGACCCTCAGGCTCAGAAATATCTCGAGGGCTTCAACGTGGTTAAGGTCATCGTTGTGCCTAACAAGATTGTGAACATAGTGCTTAAACCAAAGGCATAGGCAGATGAAGCTAGTATTCGCTACAAACAATGCGCACAAGCTCGACGAGATTCGCGCAATTCTTGGCAACAAGATTGAGATTCTCTCGCTAAACGACATTGACTGTCACGACGAGATTCCCGAGACGGCCGACACGCTCGAGGGCAACGCCCTGCAAAAGGCGATGTACATCAAGGAGCACTACGGCTACGACTGCTTTGCCGACGACACCGGCCTTGAGGTAAGCGCACTCGGAGGCGCGCCGGGCGTTCACACGGCACGATATGCCGAGAATACCGACCACGACTCGGAAGCCAACATGAACAAGCTTCTTCGCGAACTGGAAGGAAAAAACGACCGCAGCGCACAATTTCGCACGGTTATCGCGTTATTACTTAATGGCGAGCAGCATCTCTTCGAGGGCATCGTAAAGGGCGATATCCTTACGGAGAAGCGAGGCAGCGAGGGCTTCGGCTACGACCCAGTCTTCTCGCCAGAGCAATACAGCGAATCGTTTGCCGAACTGGGGGCTGAGGTGAAGAACAAAATCAGCCACAGGGCACGAGCCGTTGCCAAACTGGTTGAATATCTAAACAAATAAAAGTTAATGAAGAAATATATTGCCATTGCACTGGTTCTGCTGATTACCGTCTGTGCAAATGCGCAGAAAATCGGCGAATGGCGTATCTACAAGTCGTACCACAACGCAACGAAATGCGTTGCCGGCAATGGTGTTATCTACGCCCTGTGCAATGGCTCTATATTCTCTTACAACACATCCGACAGCGAGGTTATAACCTTCGACAAGAGCAACTATCTTACCGACGATAACATTGCCGACATAGCCTACTGTGCCGAACAGAAGGCTCTTGTTGTCATCTACAGCAACGCCAACATCGACCTTCTGTACGACGACAACGAGGTTTACAACATATCGGATTTCAGGCTGAAGGATGTGAGCGACAAGACGATAAACAGCGTGAGCGTTATTGGCAGCACGGCATATCTGTGTACCAACAACGGTCTGCTACTGCTCGATGTAAAGCGTCGCGAATTCAGCAGCAACTACAACTTTGGGCAGAAGGTGCTTTCGAGCACCATCATCGACAATCAGATTTACACTTCTACAACCGACGGCGTTTACACCGGAAGCACATCAGACAATCTGCTCGACAAGAACAACTGGCAGAAGATTATGCCGGCAAGTCCCAAGCAGATAATAAACTACAAGAACCAGCTTCTTTACATGTTTGGCGATGCCATCTACAACGCCAGCCTGAGCAAGG
>JBGUGY010000438.1:0-6739 GCA_045111775.1 Bacteroidaceae bacterium
CACAATAAATTGAGGTCCGGAAGCCCGGACCATCAACTGTTGTGTCATGAATAATTTTTAGTATACTAATCATATCTTATGTTTCAAAGATATTTTTAGTTCTTGAAATCGTGAACCACTCTGTCGTTCAGCTCGGCAAGCTTAGCGCGGTTCCACCTGTCGGTAGTTCCGACAAGATAGCCGGTGATTCGCTGAAGTTTGTCTACGTTCGGACTTCCGCACTTAGGACATGTGTCAAGATTCTGGTCGGCATTTTCGTATCCGCAGTCAAGACAGCGGTTGCGGTTGTGGTTAACCGAGCCGTATCCCATGTTGTACTTGTCCATCATGTCGACTACTCGCATAATCACGTCAGGGTTGTGAGTCGCGTCGCCGTCAATTTCAACATAGAAGATGTGGCCGCCGCGTGTGAGGTCGTGATAAGGAGCCTCGATCTGTGCCTTGTGGAGCGCGCTGCACTTGTAGTAAACCGGAACGTGGTTTGAGTTGGTGTAGTAATCGCGGTCTGTTACGCCCGGAATAACGCCGAATTCATTGCGGTCTGTGCGAGTGAACTTGCCAGACAAACCCTCGGCAGGAGTTGCAAGAACGCTGTAGTTGTGTCCGTACTTCTCAGAATATCCGTTCGCACGGTTGCGCATGTATGTGACAATCTTAATTCCAAGTTCTTGAGCCTCTTCGTTTTCGCCGTGATGCTTGCCTACGAGTGCCACAAGACATTCAGCCAAGCCTATGAAGCCGATTCCGAGAGTTCCTTGGTTGATTACCGATTCGATTGTGTCGGTTGGCTTCAGCTTCTCAGCACCGAGCCACAATGATGACATTACGAGAGGGAACTGCTTTGCAACGGCAGTCTTCTGGAACATGAAACGCTCGTGAAGCTGCTGTGCCGTGATGTCGAGCACATTGTCGAGTTTTGCAAAGAACTGTGCGATACGCTCTTCCTTGCTCTTGATGTTCATGCACTCGATGGCAAGGCGAACGATGTTTATTGTTGTAAACGAGATGTTTCCTCGTCCTATTGATGTCTTTGGTCCGAAGCGGTTCTCGAACACGCGTGTGCGGCATCCCATTGTTGCCACCTCGTGGATATAACGCTTAGGGTCGTCTGCCTTCCATTCTTCGCTCTGGTTGTAAGTAGCGTCGAGGTTCAGGAAGTTAGGGAAGAATCGGCGTGCCGTAACCTTGCAAGCCAGTTTGTAAAGGTCGTAGTTTCTGTCTTCTGGCAGATAGTTCACGCCTCTCTTCTTCTTCCAAATCTGAATAGGGAAGATGGCTGTCTCGCCCTTTCCAACGCCCTCGTATGTGCTGATGAGCATCTCGCGGATGATGCATCGGCCCTCGGCAGAAGTATCTGTTCCGTAGTTTACAGAGCTGAATACAACCTGATTACCACCGCGTGAGTGGATGGTGTTCATGTTGTGGATAAATGCCTCCATGCTCTGATGAACGCGTGCAACAGTCTTATTGATAGCGTGCTGCTTTACGCGAGCCTCGCCTTCAAGTCCGTCGAGCGGAGTGTTAAGATAATCGTCTATAGGAGCGTCGTAAAGATGCTTGAAGTCCTGAGCATAAAGATTCTCAAGATTCTTCACTTCCTCTATATAGCTGCGGCGAACGTAAGGTGCAAGATAGAAGTCGAAAGCTGGGATTGCCTGACCGCCGTGCATCTCGTTCTGTGCTGTTTCGAGAGATATACATCCAAGTATGCTGGCTGTCTCGATACGCTTTGCAGGGCGTGATTCTCCGTGACCTGCGCTGAATCCGAACTCAAGAATATGGTCGAGCGGATGCTGAACGCAAGTGAGCGACTTAGTAGGATAATAATCCTTGTCGTGAATATGTATGTAGTTGTGCGATACGGCATCGCGTACCGGCTCGCTCAGCAGATAGTCGTCAACGAAAGGCTTTGTCGTCTCGCTCGAGAACTTCATCATCATACCGGCTGGAGTGTCGGCATTCATGTTTGCGTTCTCGCGTGTAATGTCATTAGACTTGATGTTGATGATTTCAAGGAACATGTCGGTTGTCTTTGCCTTTCGGGCAATGTTGCGCTGGTTGCGGTAAGAGATGTACTGGCGTGCCACATCCTTACGGCTTGACTTCATCAGCTCGCGCTCAACCGCGTCCTGAATGTCCTCAACTGTCATTTGTGATTTTCCACGGGTTGCAATGTGATCGGTAATCTGGTTGATGAGGTTTGCATCCTCGCCAATCTCGGTGTGGAGCATTGCCTTGCGTATAGCGCCAGAAATTTTGGACTCGTTGAATCCAACAATTCGACCGTCTCGTTTAACGACTGTCTGTATCATTTTTTTCTTGTCAGTTAGAATTGTTATTTTTTTAATTGCTGCAAAGGTATAATATAAGATTTAAATTTCAAAATTTTTCAACTTTTAAATTTGTTAAAAATATTAAAATACTGAAATTCAGCAAGTTGAAAAATAGAAATGGAAAACTTTATAGTAAAACATTAAATAAAGTTTGCAAAAAGCTATCGCTGTGATAGTTATGAAATTTACATTGCTATCCTGCTATTTTTACCATAATTTTATGGCAAAATCTTATAAAGTTTTGTGGTGGTGTGTTTATCGTTTTTACATATTCGTTGTTAAGCGTTTGCAAATATATGAAAATATTTTTGTTGTTCGATTGATATTAGGTCAAAAAAAAATAAGTATTTTTGCAATCGATATGAGACGAAAAATAATTTATGTTCTTTGGGCACTTTTGTTGCTTATTATATTAGGTGTTGTCGGCGCATTCACCGCGATATCTAAAGGTTGGATTGGACATCTGCCTAAAATTGAGGATTTACAGAACCCTGTAGACAAGTACGCAACTCAGATTATATCGTCTGACGGAAAACTCCTCGGCACATGGTCGTACTCGAAAGATAACCGAATCTATGCCGAATACAATTCCATCTCGCCTAATCTGATAAACGCATTGGTCGCTACCGAGGATGCGCGTTTCTACGAGCATTCGGGAATCGACGTGCGCGCTCTTTTCCGTTCGCTGGTAAAGCGCGGAATCTTTATGCAGAAGAGTGCGGGCGGTGGCTCAACCATCACTCAGCAGCTTGCAAAGCAGCTTTATACTAATGTTGCTAAGAACAGCGTTCAGCGCGCCCTTCAGAAGCCGATAGAGTGGGTTATTGCCGTTCAGCTCGAAAAATACTATACAAAGGAGGAAATCATCACGTTGTATTTCAATAAGTTCGATTTCCTTAACAACGCCGTTGGTATAAAGACGGCTTCGAAGACTTATTTCGGAAAAGACCCTTCGCAGCTCACCATCAACGAGGCTGCAACCCTTGTCGGAATGTGCAAGAATCCGTCTCTCTTCAACCCTGTAAGACACAACGAGCGTTGCCGTGGTCGCCGAAATGTGGTTCTCGGTCAGATGCTGAAGGCTGGCTTCATAACCAAGGCAGAGTACGACAGTCTGAAGGAAGAGCCTCTGGTGCTCGACTTCCATCGTGTTGACCACAAGGAAGGACTTGCGACTTACTTCCGCGAGTATCTCCGTGGCGTGATGATGGCAAAGAAGCCTGAGCGCGACAGATATCCCGAGTGGAATTATCAGCAGTATTATCAGTATTCACTTTCGTGGGAGAAAGACCCGCTATACGGCTGGTGCAACAAGCACAAGAAGAAAAACGGCGAGAACTACAATATTTACGAAGACGGATTGCGAATCTATACAACCATCGACTCGCGTATGCAGACTTATGCCGAGCAGGCGGTGATTGAGCATATCGCCGGAAAATTGCAGCCGGCGTTCGACAAGGAGAAGCGTCGCAACTAGACTGCTACGTTCAGTTCTATGCTCTCGACAGCCGATGTCGAGAAAATCATGAAGCGAAGCAAGATGCAGAGCGAACGCTACATCATGATGAAGAAGGCAGGTTGCTCGGATAGCGAGATTGACGAGGCTTTCAACACAAAGACAGAGATGAGCGTTGCCAAGTACGTTGTAAGTCGCGACGAGAAGGGTGCAGTTAAGAATGTAGATATCATCGAGGTTGACACAATGTTGACTCCGATGGATTCAATCAGATATTACAAGCATTTCTTGCGCAGCGGATTCATGAGTATGGACGCTAAGACTGGTGCGGTTAAAGCATACGTCGGTGGCTTGGATTATACTCATTTCCAGTATGATATGGTTACTCTCGGACGCCGTCAGGTTGGTTCTACAATCAAGCCGTTCCTTTATTCGCTTGCGATGGAAAACGGATTCACGCCTTGCGACGAGGCTCCGAATGTTCAGGAAACGTATAATATAAATGGGGTAGACTGGACTCCGCGAAACGGTAGCCGCGCCCGCTATGGCGAGATGGTTACGCTCAAGTGGGGACTTGCAAACTCTAACAACTGGATTAGCGCATGGCTTATGAATCAGCTCGACCCAGTACAGCTTGTCGATTTGATGCATCAGTTTGGTATCAATAACAAGAAGATTGACCCTGTTATGAGTCTTTGTCTAGGCCCTTGCGAAATCTCTGTCTCTGAGATGGTTAGCGCATATTCAGCCTTTGCCAACAAGGGAATCCGCGCTCAGCCTATGTTCGTGACCCGAATTGAGGACAGCGAAGGCAATATCGTTGCTGAATTCCAGCCTCAGGTAAACGAGGTCATCAGCGAGATGAGCAGCCTGAAGATGGTTGATATGCTTAGAGCCGTGGTTGACCACGGAACGGCAGCCCGAATCCGCTGGATGTTCAAGATAAAGGCCGATATGGGCGGTAAGACCGGTACGACAAACCGTAACTCCGACGGATGGTTCATGGGCTTCACTCCAGAGCTTGTGAGCGGTTGTTGGGTTGGTGGCGAAGACCGCGACATTCATTTCGATAACATGGCAAACGGTCAGGGAGCCGAGCAGGCTCTGCCAATCTACGGCAAGTTCATGAAGATGGTTTATGCTGATGAGTCTCTGCCGTACAAGGAGAACGCAACGTTCGCATTCCCTGAGAAATTCAGCCTTTGCAACGAGCAGGGTTATGGAAAGGAAGAAGTTATGGAAGTGGGAGATGCCGCTTCTTCTGCAGCAGGAAACACAAATAAAGCACCTCAACAAAAACAAAGTGGAGGTATAGACGAAATATTTGATTAAACGGAGAGTTAAATTATGATGACAATGAACAAAGAGAAGGCTCTTGTGGTCTTCAGTGGAGGTCAGGACTCAACAACATGCCTGTATTGGGCAAAGAAGAACTTTAAGGAGGTCTTCGCCCTTAGTTTTATCTACGGACAGAAGCATGTTAAGGAGGTTGAGCTGGCAAAGAAGATAGCCGAGAAGGCTGGAGTAGAGTGGGCTTGCATGGACGTGAGTTTTATAGGCAAACTTGGAAAGAATTCGCTTACCGATTCGAGCATACCGATGGATAAGAATAAACCATTAGATTCATTTCCAAACACATTCGTTCCGGGACGTAATCTGTTCTTCCTCAGCATCGCAGCCGTTTATGCTCGCGAGCGCGGCATAAATCATCTGGTAACAGGCGTTAGCGAGACAGATTTCAGCGGATATCCTGATTGTCGCGACGCATTCATCAAGAGTCTCAACGTAAGTCTTAATCTTGCGATGGACGAACAGTTCGTAATCCATACTCCGCTGATGTGGATAGACAAGTGTCAGACTTGGGAGATGGCTGATAATCTGGGCGTGCTCGACATCGTTCGCAACGATACACTTACATGCTACAATGGTATTCAGGGCGACGGATGCGGCGAGTGTCCTTCATGCAAACTCAGAAAGGAAGGACTCGACAAGTATCTATCAATTAAAAACTTAGCTTTGGCAGGAAAATGAGCGAGAATAGAGAAAAAGAAGGTCTTCAGGCTTTAGGAAAGAAGACCGAATACAGACAGGACTATGCTCCCGAGGTGCTCGAGAGCTTCGTAAACAAGCATCCCGACAACGATTATTGGGTGCGTTTCAATTGTCCAGAGTTCACAAGCCTTTGTCCTATCACTGGACAGCCCGATTTTGCAGAAATCAAAATCGACTACATTCCGGGCGAGCGCATGGTCGAGAGCAAGAGTCTGAAGCTTTATCTGTTCAGCTTCCGCAATCACGGCGATTTTCACGAGGATTGCGTAAACAAGATTATGAAGGATTTGATAAAGCTGATGGATCCGAAGTATATCGAGGTTACAGGAATCTTCACTCCGCGCGGTGGAATTTCGATCTATCCGTATGCCAATTACGGCAACCCGGGAACGAAGTTCGAAAAAATGGCGGAATACAGACTTATGAACCACAATCTTTAACAGATTGTGGTTTTTTATTTCTCTATAATCGGCTCTTTTACAGGTAGTTCTATCGCATTCTTTTTCTTCTTTTTACCGAAATTAAAGCCTGCATAGAACTTGAGCGATGCGTATGCGTTGTTCACGCTGAAATACTCGCGTCTGAAACTGTAGGTGTGAACGACGAACGACAGTCCTGTGTAGTATTTTGCGTTGTTCCAAGTTATTCCGATGCGGCTGAACATATCCAGACTGATGTATTTCATCTGCCTTTTCAGTTGCTTCATCGTTATGTCGCTGATTTTCACCTCCGATTCCTTGTAGCCGATGGCTGGCTGCAAAGATGCCGACAACAGACAGTTTTTCTTGAAAACCCAGTTGTATGCGTATCCGAAGTTGATGCTGTAGTCCGAATATTTCAGTTTGTTGAACATCATACTCTGGTCGAGCTCTTCAACCATCGTATTCGGCAGTTTCTC
>JBGUGY010000439.1:0-4977 GCA_045111775.1 Bacteroidaceae bacterium
TTGAGCGCATCTTGACGACTGCCTTTATCAGCTCTACCGAGTGTTGAGCCTTAGCATCTGCCACGCTTATTCCAAGCCATTCGGCAATCTGCAAAGCCTGCTCGGCTCTGTAAACCGGAAGGTAGTGGATTGCGCGACCGCTCTTCTGCGCCGAGGCGATGAGGCTTGTCATCTGCTTTATCGAACCGCTTCTTGTGATTCCAACCTGCATGGCAAGAGCCGCAACGTTATCAACTGGACCGTACCAGATGAGGTCGTCGATGTCAATATCGTTTCCGAAGAGATATTCCTTGTCGTTGTCTATGTCTATAACGCCAACAAGTCCGTCTCTCTGCTGTCCGAAGTAGTAGAGGAATGAGCTGTCCTGACGGTATTTGAATGTATTGTCGGGATAGTTTCTCGATGCTTCAAGATTTCCTAAGATAAGAATTATGCCGTTTCCTACTTCCTTTTTCAGAGTCTCGCGGCGTTTAATGTAAATATCTTTGCTGAACATGTTTACGTATTTAACTCAACCCTTATTATATATGCGCAAAAATAGATAAATTTTGCAATATAACAACATTTTGCTGAATAAATTCTGGATTTTTATTACCGAATGTATTGCAAATCCTAATATTTTCTGAAAATCAGTTCTTTTTCACCCACTTCGAGAATCATCTGTTTTGATGTCAGGCTTTTGATGTTAAGTGTTGCCTCGCCCAACTCGTTTGTGCCGAGAAGTGAGTATAAGAACCCGCTGCATAAAAAAGCATGTGTTTGATTCTCGTCTCCGAATTCGTTTGCCTCAGAAAATGGCGTGTCTATGTCGTTGAGGGCCGAGTAGGCGTTGTATATCCGCAGAGTGTTGCCGTTGTGCTCAAATCGGGCATAGATGTTATAGTCGGCATATCTGATGTTCAGCAAGTCGAGTTGAACGCTTAGATATGGTTTGCCGTTCTCTATTATGCCGTTGTAATTCTGGCATTGCCACATTCCGTCGAGGTCGCCGTTCTTGTCAACCTTGTCGCACGAAGTCAGCGACAGAAGTATGATTATTAGCAGACTTGCTATGTTCTTCAATCTTTTCATTGTTCAGAAATTTACTTTTTTATTAAACCGCTTTTTCTTATTGTAAGCATAACGCCCGTGTTGTTGCCAAGTTCCTTTCCGTGGTCTGAGGCAAACGAAATTGTGCCGCTCCAGCCCTCAAGATTTTCCGGCTTTATGCTCAGTTCTGCCAAGACGGCATTGTTGTATGTCGGATTGTCGTAAGGCAATGAATATGTTCCGAGGTTCATTGTGTGGCTGAACAGAATACGATAGTGAAGCCAGCCGAACGGATTGCCGTTTATTCCGATGTGATGAGCCTTTATTCGGTTGCTCAAGAAATACAGATTTCCGTCGGTTTTGTATGCAGGCGATGTAATAAGTCCGTTGCCCATGCACATACCGTTGTGTTGCCAGCCAATATAGTTGCCGTGGTTGTAGTAGTTGTCCTGACCGCTAATCTGGTCGGGAATGTTGGCGGTGTGGTCGTGATAGATAGGACCGCTCTGATGAGTCATGTTAAGGAACTCGTAAACGATGTTCGAAACGAATCTGTTCTCAGGCAAGGTTGCCTGAATGCCGTACAGACCGTCCTTCCATCCGTACTGAACGAACATCTGCGAGTGGTCCTCGAAATAATGGTCGTAATAAGCCTTCACGCCCCAGCCGTTGCCGTTGTATTTCAGCGACAAGAGCCATGCTCCGAGTTGGTTTCCGGCAGCGTTGGCATACGTTCCGTCGGTCTGGTCGCTTCCGCCGGGAATGAAGGCGTTCCAGTAATCCTTCAGTTTCTCGCCGTACTTTATTGTCTTGTAGTTTGTCGATGTGTTGTCTTCCGAGCGACCAATCACGTTGAAGGCTGTTCCGCCAAACTGACAGGCCATTTCAAGTCCGCCCTCAAAGGTGAGTGGGGCAGACTCGTTTCCGATGCGCAGATAGCCGGCTTTGCTGTGATACAGAACGTTCTTTGTGTATCTTCCGTACGGAATGCCGTTCTCGTCCTTGGCTACATTGTCTTTCTGCCATTCGTTGTCGTTGAACATTCCGTAGGCAACGTGACCTTTTACGGCAACCATTTCATTTGTTCCGGGAATGTTGAAATATTCAGGAAGTTCAATTCGTACTTGCGGAACTGGTCTTGCATTTGTTCCGAGACAGAGCGAGCCGCTGCTCAGTTCCTTGTCCTTGAATTCCGATTTGCGCTCCTTAACACCAAGTCCGAGTCTTATTTTCTTGTACTGAACATCGACGAAAGCCTGCTGAAGGATTACGGTAGACGAATGCTTTGCAGCAACCGCAATATCGAGTCCATAGCCAATCTTCCAGTCCGAGCCATTGTCAACGGCTTCTGTCGGACGCATCAGACTTGCCCTCAGATAACCGCTGTTAAGTTTAGTTGATGACAATCCGTATCTGTTGTTTACGAACCACGATGGCGCAGCATCGCCCGAACTCGTTGTTCCCGAAAGTTCCACGTTATATTTTGCGCTATCCGAAAGTATAGTCCAGTCTTGTGCCTTTGCGCCGCCGAGCAAGGCAAACAGGCAAATGATTGATGTTGACAGTCTTAAATCCATCTGTTTTCTGAATGTTTTATAAAGAAAAAGGGCGACCCGAAGATAGAAGTCGCCCTTTGTTTATTATTTGCATTTGTTATTTTGCGTAACTTACCGAACGAGTCTCTCTGATTACAGTAATCTTAACCTGTCCCGGATAAGTCATCTCGTTCTGAATCTTTGTTGCAATCTCGCCGCTGAGTTTCTCAGTCTGAACATCGTCAATCTTGTCAGCACCAACGATAACTCTCAACTCGCGACCAGCCTGAATAGCGTAAGTCTTTGTAACGCCCGGATAGCTCATTGCAAGCTGCTCAAGGTCGTTCAGACGCTTGATGTAAGCCTCTACGATTTCGCGGCGTGCACCCGGACGAGCACCACTGATGGCATCGCAAACCTGAACGATAGGAGCGAGGAGTGAAGTCATCTCCATCTCATCGTGGTGTGCTCCGATGGCGTTGCAGATATCTGGCTTCTCCTTAAACTTCTCGGCAAGCTTAGCTCCGTATAGTGCGTGTGGCAATTCTGGCTCCTCATCTGGCACCTTTCCGATATCGTGAAGCAATCCTGCGCGCTTTGCCTTCTTAGGGTTCAGACCAAGTTCAGATGCCATTACTGCACAAAGGTTCGCTGTTTCGCGAGCGTGCTGCAAAAGGTTCTGACCGTAGCTTGAACGGTATTTCATCTTACCGATTATGCGGATAAGTTCAGGATGCAATCCGTGAATACCAAGGTCGATAGTTGTACGCTTACCAGTCTCGATGATTTCCTCCTCGACCTGCTTCTTGACCTTTGCAACCACCTCCTCGATGCGGGCTGGGTGGATACGTCCGTCGGTTACCAACTGGTGGAGTGCAAGGCGTGCAATCTCGCGTCTTACAGGGTCGAAGGCTGAAAGAACGATAGCTTCTGGAGTATCGTCAACAACGATTTCTACGCCTGTTGCAGCCTCGAGTGCTCTGATGTTACGTCCTTCGCGGCCGATGATGCGACCCTTAACCTCGTCTGAGTCGATATGGAAGACGGTAACGCTATTCTCGATAGCTGTTTCGGTAGCAACGCGCTGAATGCTCTGGATGACAATTCGCTTAGCCTCGCGGTTAGCAGTCATCTTAGCATCGTCCATTATGTCGTTGATGTAGCTGCTTGCCTGTGTCTTAGCCTCTTCTTTGAGCGATTCGATAAGATGCTCTTTAGCCTCTTCTGCGCTCAGTCCGCTAAGAAGTTCGAGTTTTTCAATCTCCTGTTTCTGGAGTTTATCCAGTTCGTCTTTCTTGCGGTCGAGTACTGCCTGCTGGTTTTCAAGGTTTTCTTTAAACTGCTCGTTCTCGTTTTTCTTGCGTGCCAGTTCTTCCTGACGCTGGTTTAGGCTGATTTCCTTCTGCTTCAGCTTGTTTTCTATCTGCTGGATTTTCTGGTTGCGCTGTGCAACTTCTTTTTCCAAGTCAGCCTTTTTGTTCAGGAATTTCTCCTTCACTTCAAGCAGTTTGTTCTTTTTTATCACTTCGGCGTCGGCCTCTGCCTTTTTCATCATCTGCTTGTATTTTGATGTGATGATGTAGCGGAATATGCCGAATCCAATTACCACACCCACAACGAGTGCTATGATTCCAATTAATAAACCGTTCATTATAATCTGTAATGTGTTATATATAAATAATAGCGCACTGCTAATGTTTTGCAACAAATTAGTAGTGCGCGAATTTCCTATTGTATTATAGTCTTCTTGTTTAGCAGATTATCAAGGTCTTTGTTCAGTTCTTGTAGTCTGCCCAAAACTGGCTGCACGTTCTCCTGGTTCTGTGCGTTGAGTACATTTATTGCGAAATTCAGCAGTACCATGCAATACAGTTCGTTTGTCGAATGGTTCTTGAATCTGGCTCTGTACAGTTCCAGTTTATTGTTAATTAGGTTGACAGCGTTCAGATAGAGTTCTTTCTGCGACTCGTTTATCAGCATTGGGAACCTTATGTTGTCAATCTTAAGATCTATATTTATTTTATCTTCATTCATCTCGAAAACGGCTAAACATCTATTAGTGAAATGCATCTGTCGATTTCGCGCACGAGCTTAGTGATTCTTTTCTGAGCGTCTTCCATCTCAGAATCGCTTATTTGAATCATCTTAGCCACCTTAAGGCTTTCGTAATCAGACGCAAGTTGCTCATTTTTTTCTTTGAGTTGCTGTATTGTCTGATCTTTAGATTTAAGGGTGTCGTTTAAACGGTCATTCTCAGCCTTCAGAGCCTGATATTCCATCATCAGTTGTCTGACACGGCTTTCGAATTCTGCAACGAACTTTCTGTCATCTTCAGTCATGCCGATACCTTAATTGTACGCAAAATTAACACATCAGTTTGACAAATGCAAATAATTTACCGAAAAATTCTTTC
>JBGUGY010000440.1:0-2291 GCA_045111775.1 Bacteroidaceae bacterium
CCAGCAATAGTACTCAGAAGTAGCCTTAGAACGTGTTGAGGTACGCTGGTCGTTTGTAACCGTACCGAACTCGTAAGAAGGAAGATAGTAGTAAGTACTTGCTACAGAATAGTCGAATGAGAACTCAGTCTTGAATGAAAGACGATCCTTTACAAGAGAAAGGTCGACATATACATCACCTCTCAAGTCGGCAACCTTCTTCTTGTTTTCAGTAAGACTTGCCAAACCGATAGGGTTGCTCTGTACATCCTTGTTACTCAATGAAGTATGAGGGCCATCGTAAGTTCCATCAGCCTTAAAGATAGATACGTTTGGAGTCTGGCGCAAAGAAGTAAGGATTACGTCATTATCGCAACCTACCTTCTGGCGAGCATCACTTACTGCGAAGTTCATACCAACCTTAGCCCAGTCCTTAACCAAACAGTCTACATTTGAACGAAGAGAGAAACGTGTAAATGCAGAACCGCGTGCAATACCGTCCTGATCAAGGAAACCTGCACCAAGCGCAAAGTTAGATCGCTCAGTACCACCGGTAGCACCGATATTATGCGAAGTTATAAGTGCATTCTGGAACAAGGCATCCTGCCAGTTTGTACCCTCGCCAAGATCCTTTGCGCTTACAAAGTTGTCATCATAACTTGTAAGTCCCAACTTAGCCAAAGTATTCTGGTGAGCGGCATACTCCTGCAAGTTAAGCAACTCCAATTTCTTAGGCATCTGCTGAACACCACCGTAACCATCGTAAGTGATGTGCGCATCACCCTTTGTACCACGGCGAGTAGAAATAAGAATTACACCATTTGCAGCTCGAGAACCGTAGATAGCCGTTGCTGAAGCATCCTTCAACACGTCCATAGAGACGATATCGCTTGGATTGATGGTTGACAGAGGGTTGTCATTAACACCTTCGGTTGAGCCATCAACAACAACACCATCAATAACAAAGATTGGCTGACAGGTTGCATTCAGAGAGTTGATTCCTCGGATACGGATTGCAGAACCAGCACCCGGCGAACCACTGTTCATCTGCACTTGCACACCAGCAGCTCTACCCTGAAGTACCTGATCGATAGATGTTGCCACAGATTTCTTAATTGCCTCGTTAGACACAGACACAACGGAACCGGTAAGGTCGCTTCGTTTCATCTGTCCGTAACCAACGACTACGACTTCGTTCAACACCTTAGAGTCATCGCGCAACACAACGTTGATGTTATGACGACCGGCAACTGATACGAGTCGAGGCTCATATCCCACGAACGAAATTTTCAAACTGGCGTTAGCAGGTACCTTCAAAGTATAATTACCGTTGAAGTCAGTGATAGTACCGTTTGTCGTACCAGTCTGTACGACGTTAGCACCAATAATAGCTTCACCGGCATTATCCTTAACGGTACCACGCACTGTAATAGTCTGCGCAGCTGCCCACAAAGGCAACATGCAGAGTAAAAACAATAGCCCCAAAGGCTTTAACATCATGGTGTATTTCATACCGAAATATTAATTTTAAGAACTACAGCTCATAATTTTTACGAGCATAGAACATGCTTTTGGGGACAAAAATATAAAAAACCTTTTTTAAATACAAATTTATCTCTTGGAAAAGTATATATTTGCAGTAAAATATTTTATATGCGATTTCTGAATACCTTATATAATATTTACCAAGTATTTAGGGATTTTTCATCATAATAAATATATAAAAAATCATGAAATTCATAAGAATTGCAGCATTTTGTTCACTACTTTTTGCCTATGGCCATTGTTTTTCGCAAGAGAAAGCCGTTTTTTCAAACTTTTTCTACCATAATGATGACAAAACAACAGAGTACGATCCTAACGAAGAATATCTGAATCCGGTTATCAGAGGATTCTATCCAGACCCAAGCGTATGCCGAAAAGGCGAAGACTTCTATCTTGTAAATTCATCATTTGCATATTATCCGGGAATTCCAATCTGGCACAGCACCGACCTTGTAAACTGGAAACAGCTGGGCTATGTGCTGAACAGAAAATCGCAACTCGACATCAAGGACGTGAGAATGTCGCGCGCCGTATACGCCCCGGATATCCAATACAATGAGCAGAACAATACGTTCTACGTTATATACACAACTGTGGATATGGGCGGAAACTTCTATGTAAAGACCACAAATCCGAAGAGCAATCATTGGAGCAACCCTATTCCGCTTTCAGAAGTAGGCGGCATAGACCCTTCCTTCTTCTTCGACATAGACGGGAAGGCGTATATTGTGAATAACGATGCTCCATCCTACCCTGCCGAATACGAT
>JBGUGY010000441.1:0-8992 GCA_045111775.1 Bacteroidaceae bacterium
TATGTCTGTTTTCCAGATGCTTGAAATCCTTTCCGCTCTTCAACATCTTTCGCCAAAGGCTGTAAGGCATTCGGTATTCGGTATAGATGCGGAACGGAACGCTGTTTTTGTTTAGAATGTCGGAGATTTTGGAGTTGAAGTTTTGTAGCATCGCCTCGGATGCCATTTTGTCGTGCTGAATGAGCGTTTCGAGCTTCTTATATTCGTGTGGACATCGGTATCTGAAACTCAGATTTTCGAGTTCCGTCTTTACGCTGTAAAGTCCGAGACGGTTGGCAAGCGGAGCGTAAAAATAGTCTGTTTCGCCGGCGATTTTCATCTGTTTGTCGGGTTTCATGCTGCTCAGTGTGCGCATATTGTGCATTCGGTCGGCAAGTTTAATAAGAATGGCGCGAATGTCATACTGAACTGAGTCGAGCATCTGCTTGAAGTTGTCGAGCTGCTTTGACATCTCGTAGTTTGCCTTCTTCTGCTTTGTAACAACCTTTACAAGGAAAGCCACGTTGCTGCCAAACTGGTCTCTGATTTCGTCGATGGTATATGGTGTGTCCTCTACCACATCGTGCAGAAACGCTGCGCACACGGTGTCTGTGTCGAGCTGGAGTTCTTGTGCCACGATTTTTGCCACGGCTATGGGGTGAACAATGTACGGCTCGCCCGACTTGCGTTTCTGACCGTAGTGTGCTTCGGCTGCAAGTCTGTACGAACTTATAACTTTTTTGATTTCCTGTTCAGTTGTTCCTCTGTCTTTTAGTACCTTGAAAACTTCATCAGCTTTTTCTTGGATTTGACTCTCAGTGATGTACTCCATAATCTGTCTTTCTTATCGGCGGCAAAATTACACATTTTTTAAGAAATTTTAAGTCTTTGAAAGAAAAAGCAGCGATGTTTTTTTAACATTTTTGCGTGTTATTAAATCTTCTGAATTTTGGATTGAAAAACAACGATGTTATTTGCCTTCTATGAGTAGCTGATGATTCTTATCTTTCTAAATTTGTTGATTGGCTGCTGCTTCGTATAGAGTCGCATTCTCGTTCTTTCTTCTTTATTTCTTCCTCTGAAAATTGAAAGGTAACATGTAAGTTTATGAAGGTATAACTACGCACCTTCTGTCCGTTGTGGACGGCGCATTTCCATTTTGGCATCTCGTATATGATTGTTTTAAGTTTAGAATCTGTCAAATCCGAAAAGTTACGACGGACTCTCACATTCGAGATGCTTCCGTCTTTCTCCACAATGATTTGGGCGATAATATGCGCATGCGAATAGCAATGTGTGTCGGCCATTTTCTTGCTCAAATAACTTATCAAGTCCAAAGTACCTCCTTCGTATTGTGCGGGAATTTCTGGTTCTAAATAGATGGAGTCGGAATCTGCAACCGTTTTACTTTTGCATAGTGTTGCAAATAACAGTAGTAAAAATAAGATGTGTACTTTTCTCATAAGAAAAAGGTTTGTTTCTCTGCAAAGATATTAAAACGGATTTTCTTGCGAAAACATTATTTTAATTTCTGAATAAAAAAGAAGGTGCTTTTTTCTGTGAGGCAACCTTCTTTTGATATTTTTTACAGCGTTCCTTTGCTCGATGGCAACTGGAACTTGTAGATGTCGCGCTTTACTGCCATCTTCAAGGCTCTTGCAAGGGCTTTGAACGTGCCTTCAATCTTGTGATGTTCGTTGTCGCCTTCAGCCTTAATGTTGAGGTTCATCTTTGCCGCATCGCTAAGGCTCTTGAAGAAGTGGAAGAACATCTCGGTAGGCATCTCGCCTATCTTTTCGCGCTTGTATTCGGCATCCCAAATTAGCCAAGGACGGCCTCCGAAGTCGAGTGCAACGCTGCACAGACAATCGTCCATTGGCAGACAGTAGCCGTAGCGTTCAATGCCGCGTTTGTCGCCTAGTCCTTTCAGAATACATTCGCCCAACGCCAAGCCGGTGTCCTCGATAGTGTGATGCTCGTCAACGTAGAGGTCGCCGTTCACCTTGATGGTCAAATCCATGCTTCCGTGCTTGCCAATCTGCTCGAGCATGTGGTCGAAGAAACCGAGTCCGGTATTGATGTCGCAAACGCCTGTTCCGTCGAGGTTAAGTTTAACATAGATGTCGGTTTCTTTGGTTGTTCGCTTCACCTCGGCAATGCGCTCTCCGGCGAAGAGAAGTTCTGAAATCTTGTTCCAGTCCTCAACGTATGTTATTCCGTCGGCATCCTGAGCCTTTGGCTTTGCTGCCGAAAAACTGTTCGAAGGGTCGCCCGATGTGAGGGCCGGATTGGCAAGAATGAGAGCCTTACAGCCCAGATTCCGCGCCAGCTGCGCATCTGTCTCGCGGTCGCCAATAACATAACTCCCTGCAAGGTCGTACTCGTCGTTATTAATGTATTCGGTTAGCATTCCGGTGCCGGGCTTGCGCATTGGCGAGTTATCCTCGGGAAAATGCTCGTCGATATGAACGGCATCGAATGTGATTCCTTCGCTCTTTAGCGACTGAAGCACGAAGTTGTGGATTGGCCAGAATTTCTCCGACGGATTTGCCGGCGTGCCGAGTCCGTCTTGATTCGTAACCATCACAAACTTAAAGTCGAGGTGCGACTTAATGAAACTAAGGTTGCGGAACATCTCGGGCACGAACTCGAGTTTCTCGAACGAGTCAATCTGCTCATCAGCAGGCTCTTTTATCAGCGTTCCGTCTCTGTCGATAAATAAAATCTTCTGTTTCATGATGCGCGTTATTTCAAAGCGTTCAGCAATTCGTCGTTCTCCTCGGGATTTCCGACGGTAATTCTAAGACAGTTTTTGCAGAGAGTTACCTTGTTGCGGTTGCGGACGATTATACCCTTCTCTATCAGATAGTTGTACGTCGCGTTGGCATCCTCAACCTCGGCAAGAATAAAGTTCGCATCAGACGGATAAATCTTCTTGCAGATGCTAAGTTTTCCGAACTCCTCGATTAGTCGGCTGCGTTCAGAAAGGATAATTTTTACCCACTCTGCCACCTTCTCGCGGTTTTTCAGAATGTCGATTGCCTGCTTCTGAGTAAGAATATTCACGTTGTACGGATACTTTACATTGTTAAAGTAACCAATGATTTCGGGACTTGCAAAGGCTATTCCGAGGCGGATTGCCGCACTTGCCCACGCCTTTGAGAATGTGTTCAGAACGATGAGGTTTGGGAATTCGGCAAGACGGTTGCGGTATAGCGGACTTGCCGAGAAATCGCTGTAAGCCTCGTCTACAACAACGATGCCGTCGAACGCTTTCAGAACCTTGTCAATCTCAGTCTGATTAAGGCTGTTGCCCGTCGGATTGTTCGGCGTGCAGAACCAGATAACCTTTGTGTTTTCGTCGGTTGCTGCCAGAATTTTATCGGCAGAGAAGTCGAATTTCTCATCGAGCAGCACCTTACGATATTCAACATCGTTGATGTCGGCGCAAACCTCGTACATTCCGTAAGTCGGCTCAATGGCAACGACGTTGTCCTTGCCCGGACGACAGAAAATTCGGTAAACGAGGTCGATAGCCTCGTCGCTTCCGTTTCCGAGGAATATCTCGCTCTCTTTCACGCCCTTAATAGGCGCGAGCAGAGCCTTCACTTCAAGCTGTAGCGGGTCAGGATAACGGTTTACCGCGCTGTTGTAAGGGTTCTCGTTTGCATCGAGATAAGCTGTTGCGTTGAGTCCCTTGAACTCGTTGCGCGCGCAGCTATATGGTGCGAGAGCGTATATGTTTGGTCTTATTAAATCATTAAGATTCTTCATGTTACACAGTTTTTAATCTTACTGTCATTGCATTTTTGTGAGCGTCGAGTTGCTCGTTTGCCGCCATAATCTCAACTGCAGCACCGATGTTTCTGATGCCCTCGGCTGTGAGTTCTTGGAACGTCATCTTTCTTACGAAACTATCGAGACACAAGCCGCTGTAAGCCTTTGCATAGCCCTTTGTCGGCAGAGTGTGATTTGTGCCCGAAGCGTAGTCGCCAGCACTCTCGCAGCTGTACTGTCCCATGAATACCGAGCCGGCATGAGTTATGCGCTCTGCCACCTCTTTATAATCGGCATTGCTCAGGATAAGATGTTCCGGAGCGTATTCGTTTGTCATCTCGATAGCCTCTTCTATGTCTTTTACAACCACCAGACGGCTGTTCTGAAGGGCTTTCTCGGCTATCTCCTTGCGTGGAAGCTGATTTAGCTGCTTCTCAACCTCTTCCTGAACTTTTTCGATGAGTTCCTCGCTTGTTGAGACGAGCAGAACCTGACTGTCAGCTCCGTGTTCAGCCTGCGAAAGAAGGTCTGCCGCGATGAAAACAGGATTGCTTTGCGCATCTGCCAAAACTTCAACTTCCGACGGACCAGCAGGCATGTCGATTGCCACATCGCTAAGGCTAACTTGCTGCTTTGCAGCCATAACGAACTGGTTTCCCGGACCGAAAATCTTATCGACTTTTATAACGCTTTCAGTTCCGTATGCCATTGCTCCGATTGCCTGGACGCCGCCAATCTTGAAAATCTTGCTTACTCCGGCAACCTTGGCGGCGCAGAGGATGGCAGGATTTACCTTTCCGTCTTTTGAAGGAGGTGTGCAAAGTACGATTTCCTTACATCCGGCAATCTTTGCTGGAGTTGCAAGCATCAGCACGGTTGAAAACAACGGTGCTGTTCCGCCCGGAATGTAGAGTCCGACTTTCTCGATGGCAACGCTCTTCTGCCAGCATACAACTCCCGGCTGAGTCTCAACCTTTATCGGCTCGAACTTCTGTGCCTCGTGAAACTTGCTGATGTTGCTGTGCGCCAGAACGAGTGCCTCGCGCAGTTTCGGGTCGATGAGCTTTTCAGCCTCTTCAATCTCGGCTTCCGAAACCTGAAGGCTGTTGAGCTGAACCTTGTCGAACATCAGTTCGTATTTTTTTACGGCTTCGTCGCCGTCTGACTTAATTTCGGCAAGCACGCTGCAAACGGTGTCGCGCAGCTTGTCTATGTTCATCACCGGACGCTCAAGGATTTCGTTCCACTGGCTTCGCGATGGATATTTTATCACTTTCATGTTGTGTCGTGTTTTACAGAATCATTTTTTCGATTGGAAGAACCAAGATGCCTTGTGCACCAAGTGCCTTCAGCTTACCGATGATGTCCCAGAAGCACTTCTCGTCGAGCACGGTTGCAACGCTGTTCCAGCCTTCCTGAGCCAATGGCATCACGGTTGGGCTCTTCATTCCCGGCAGAACGGCGATGATTTCGCTTAGTTTCTCGGTCGGAGCGTTCATCAGAACGTACTTCTTGTCCTCGGCAGCCTTTACAGCCTCGATGCGGAACAGAAGTTCTTCGAGAATCGCCTTCTTGTCATCGTCCATTTGCTTGTTTCCGATGAGCAGAGCCTCGCTTTTCATCACAACTTCAACCTCCTTAAGGTTGTTGCTTACGAGTGTTGAGCCTGAACTTACGATGTCGAAGATGGCATCGGCAAGACCAATGCCCGGAGCAATCTCAACCGAGCCTGTGATAACGTGAACCTCAGCCTTTATGTTGTTCTTCTTCAGAAAATCGTTAAGGATTCCGGGATATGATGTGGCAATCTTCTTGCCGTTGAACCATTCAACGCCCTTGTAGTCGATTGCCTTAGGAATTGCGAGTGAGATTCGGCACTTGCTGAAGCCCAGACGGCGGATGATTTCGGCATCCTCGGCACGCTCAACAAACTCGTTCTCGCCTACTATTCCAAGGTCGGCAACGCCGCTTGCAACGCTCTGCGGAATATCATCGTCGCGCAGAAAGAGAACCTCGATTGGGAAGTTTGGCGACTGCACCAGAAGTGTGCGCTTTGACGAACTTACTTTGATGTCTGCTTCGGCAAGTAGTGCCATTGTGTCTTCATAAAGACGACCTTTTGATTGTACGGCTATTCTTAACATTTTGATATTTGTTTTTTGTTGTTTTACTTGGTTGATTTAACTATATAAAAAAAGACTCGCCAATATAAATCGGCAAGCCTTGATTCAAATCTCTCTGTATGTATACGACAAACAGCCCACCGATTACCCGTTGGTTCCATGATGGAAATGATGGTGTGCTGTGAATGTCATTTTTTCGATACTTTGTTTTAATTCGGTTGCAAAAGTAGTGATTATTTTTAAATCTGCAACAAAAAAGAGTAAATATTTTTAAAAATCATAATCTTTGACATTGTTTTATACAATCGGACGCTGAAAGCAATGCTAGAAACTTATAATCCGTAAGTTTATCATTATCATTTTCTTCGGAAATTTACAAAATGACAAAATTGCTTGATATTCTGAAAAATCCAGACAGTTTTAGACTGATTTTCTGCATATTTATATATTTTTGCATCATGTATCACAAAATCGCAATAATTATTCTTGTGGCACTTTCTTGTTCGTGCGCCGGAAACAACGGAGACGAACAGCAGAAAAGTGCCTTCTTCGACAAAAAAGAAACTACAGATGATGTTCAGAACGAACATTTCGACCTTGACAAGATACAGGAAAGCGGCGAGCTGATTGTTGCCTCGCTCTACGGTCCTTACGATTATTTCAGTTTCCGCGGAATGGAGTTCGGCTATCAGTTCGAGATGGCTGCGCTTTATGCCAACAGCATCGGTGCACGAATACGCGTTCAGGTGGCAGATACGATGCCCGAACTGAAGAAGATGCTCGAAAACGGTGAGGCAGACATGATAATCTCACATTCCACAGGCGGAAAGCGCGATTCGCTGGTGTGGACTGTCGGCAAGAACGCTCCTCTGCTCCGCCAGTCGGTAAGCGAATGGTGCGCTCAGGCTGGCACGCTGCCCGAATCGAAGGTGCTTCATCGCAAATATTTCGAAGGGATGCTGTTCCGCCGCGTTCATCGCGGCAAGCCTGCGGCTCAGATGCTTAACATGAAGGCAGGAATCATCAGCAAATACGATGCGCTATTCAAACGATATGCCGGCACGATAGACTGGGACTGGCGTCTTCTCGCCTCGCTCGCCTATCAAGAAAGCAGTTTTAACCCTAGTGCCGTGTCGTGGGCTGGAGCGCAGGGATTGATGCAGATGATGCCGGCAACGGCGGCTTCGGTCGGAATCTCCGAAGGTGACTTGATGAATCCAGAGCCGAGTATTGCTGGTGCAACGCGCTATCTGCGCAAGCTCGACAGAACATTCAGCGACATTCACGACCGTAACGAGCGTCTGAACTTCGTTCTGGCTTCGTACAACGGCGGAAGTCATCACATCAGAGACGCTATGGCTCTGGCTCAGAAACATGGCAAAAATCCGCACATCTGGCAAGGAAACGTAGACCAGTATGTTCTACTGCTCAGCAAACCGATGTATTATAACGATGCTTCAGTAAAATATGGCTATATGCGTGGAAGCGAGACTTTTAACTATGTTAAGCAAATCCGCAGCCGACATAACTTCTACAGAATGCATGCAAAAAGAAACTAATTGCTTATGAAAGATATTTTTAGGCGCATAATCGAATTTCTGAAAAGGTTCGTGGCGATTGCAAAGACTCTCGACAAGCGGCTTCTGCCTGTTGCGGTGGCTGCCATCGCCGTGGTTACGGTGGTTTACTATAATCGCAAAGACGGCTCTCAGAACGAGAAGGTTGAACTGAAAAAAACGCTCGACCTGCCCGACATTCAGAAGCGTGGCGAGTTAAGGGTTCTGACTATGAGCGGTCCTGCAAGTTACTTCAACTATCGCGAGGAAATAATGGGTTTTCAGTACGAATTGGCTAAAAGTTTCGCTAAATCGCTCAACCTGAAACTGAAAATAATTGTGGCGAGCAACGAGAACGAGATGGTTCAGAAACTGCTCGACAAACAGGCTGATATCATCGTTTACAATCTGCCTGTTACGAAGCAATATCGTCGCTATCTCACCTATTGCGGACAGCGTAACGTAACGCATCAGGTGCTGGTTCAGCGCAAGGACAGCAACACGATTAAAGATGTTACTCAGCTTGTCGGAAAAAAGGTATATGCCAAGAGCGAGAAGTATCTCACGCGCCTTTACAACCTTAATCAGGAGTTGGGCGGAAATGCCATCGACGTTCAGCCTGTCTACAACGAGGAAGTGAGCGTGGAGGACTTGTGTCAGCAGGTGGCAGAAGGCAAAATCGACTATACAATCTGCGACAACGACCTTGCGCGCATCAACGCTCAGTTTAACACAAAGCTCGATGTGAATATGGAAATCAGCCTTAACCAAAATGCAGCATGGGCTACCCGAAAGGACACTCCTCTGCTTGCCGAGGCTGCCGACAAGTGGCACAAGGCTAACATCAACACGAAGGAATATCAGATTAGCATTCACAAATACTTCGAGTTTGCGCAGATAAACCAGATGTATAATCCGATTATGGATATAACGACCGGTCATATCTCGAAATACGATATGTATTTCAAACTCTATGCCGAAGATATAAAATGGGACTGGCGAATGTTGGCATCGCTCGCCTATCAGGAATCGAAATTCAACCCCGATGTGGTGTCGTGGGCTGGCGCACGCGGAATTATGCAGCTAATGCCACGGACGGCGCGCGCAATGGGCATTCCGGCGGATAAACTGAGCGATGTTGAATATAGCGTAAAGGGCGCGGTTCGTTACATCGCCACGCTCGACAAGACTTTCAAGGATGTGAAAAACCGGAAAGAGCGCATCAAGTTTATTCTGGCGGCATATAATGCCGGATATACGCATATACGCGATGCTCAGGCTCTAGCAAAGAAGCACGGAAAAGACCCTCAGTTGTGGGAAGATGTCGGTCATTTCGTTCTGCTGAAATCGCAACGCAAATACTTCTCCGACCCTGTCTGTAAAGCTGGATATCTGCGAGGCGGAGAAACGTACAACTTTGTTAAGGAGATAAATTTGAGATACGAGTTTTATTGCAGAAGAATTCACTAAATAGCAAAACAAAAATCGGTCAAATCCATCGAATTGGACTTGACCGATTTTTTTGTTATCTGAAAATATTTTTATAGCGTGTAGTTC
>JBGUGY010000442.1:0-5306 GCA_045111775.1 Bacteroidaceae bacterium
ATGCCTGCGCTCTCTCGGCTCAGATACCTTATATTATTGAACGTCCCGATTACGCTCCGCTTCATCAAGGACCGAACGGCGAGAATGGGATGCGCTTCAGATTCATGATAAAGGTTGCCGATACCGATGGAAAAGTTTCGACCTCGCCTTTCTTAAATGTAACCGATGCCACTCACATTGTGATGCTCGTCACGGCGGCTACGAGTTTCAACGGATACGACAAACGCCCCGACATCGACGGAAAGGACGAGAAAGCCGAAGTCCTTCGTCTGATGAACGAAGTCATCTCGTCGGCTGGTTCGGAAAAGGGTAGAAATCTTCTGAAAAAACTGATAAAACAGCATATCGATGAATATCAGTCTGTTTACGGACAGGTACATCTGAATATCGCCGGGGCAGAAGAGAACACAGACAAACCAACCGATGTCCGCTTGGCAGAATACAAGAAGGGCGCGGACGACAAGGCTCTCGAGCAACTCTATTTCAACTACGGCAGATACCTGCTCATCTCCTCGTCGCGCGAAGGCGGTCAGGCTGCCAATCTGCAAGGCATCTGGAACAAAGACCTCTGGCCGGCGTGGGGAAGCGAGTACACAACCAACATCAATCTCGAAATGAACTACTGGCCAGCCGAGCCTCTCGGCATGAGCGAGACAACAGAGCCGCTCATCCAGTTCATAAAGCGTTCGGCAGTTACGGGAGCCGAGATAGCCAAGAATTTCTATCATCTTGGCGGATGGGTTATGCATCATAACAGCGACATATGGTCGCTCGCCAACCCTGTGGGCAAGCGCGAGGGCGACCCGATGTGGGCAAACTGGAGTATGGGCTCGGCGTGGCTCTCGCAGCATCTTTACGAGCATTACCGTTTCACGATGGATAAGGATTATCTCAGAAACACCGCCTATCCGCTTATGAAGGGCGCGGCTGAATTCATAAAAGGCTGGCTCATCGAGAAAAACGGACATCTTGTAACCGCGCCTTCAACCTCGCCCGAGAATGCCTATATCGACGAGAACGGAAAGAAAGGCGTGGTAACCATTGCGTCGACAATGGATATGGAGATAATCTGGGATTTGCTCACGAACCTTATCGAGGCGTCGCAGGTTCTTAATGCCGACGAGCAATTGCGCGCTGAATGGACTGCCATGCTCGGAAAACTCATGCCTTTGCGCATTGGCAAGGACGGCAACCTTATAGAATGGTATAAGGATTGGAAAGACGAAGACCCGCAGCATCGCCATGTGTCGCATCTGTTCGGACTGTATCCGGGGCGACAGATATCTCCATTGCAAACTCCAAAGATTGCTGGTGCTTGCCGCCGGACGCTTGAAGTCCGCGGCGACGGCGGCACAGGCTGGAGCAAGGCATGGAAGATAAACTTCTGGGCACGTTTGCTCGACGGCAATCATGCCTACAAGATGTATCGTGAGTTGCTCACACATTCAACCCTCAACAATCTTTTCGACAATCATCCGCCGTTCCAGATTGACGGCAACTTCGGAAGCATAGCCGGTATTGCCGAGATGCTTCTGCAAAGTCAGAACGATGAACTGCATCTTCTTCCTGCTCTTCCCGACAGTTGGAAGGACGGAAGCATTTCAGGTCTGCGCGGTCGCGGAGCATTCATAGTAGACATTTCTTGGAAAGACGGAAAACTGAGTTCTGCATCTGTTACGAGCTGCAACGGAGGTGTATGCAACATCCGTACATCTAACCGTATAAAAATAAGAGGAGCGTCTGTAAAAGAAAGAATCGAAAATAATGCGTATAAATATACATTCAATACAAAGAAAGGTGCTACTTATGAAATAAAAGCAAAGTAATATAACTTAATTATATTCAATATTTTAGTGTGTTGTTTTCGGTATTACGAAAAATTAGTTCAAAAAACTTGCAAAAAAAGTGAATATTATGAATGTATATTCAAAATATTATTACTAATTTTGCAGCAATTTTAGAATAAATATACAATGAGAAATAAAAATAGTCGTTTGGATGCTATCAAGATTATAATTTCTTGCAAGGAAATTGGTAGTCAGGAAGAACTGTTGCAGGCTCTTCGCGCCGAGGGTTATCAGCTAACGCAGGCAACTCTGTCGCGCGACCTGAAGCAGCTAAAGGTTGCAAAGGCTGCAAGCATGAACGGAAACTATGTTTATGTGCTGCCAAACAATACGATGTACAAGCGTAACGTCGACAACATCAACGTAACCGACGTTATGAAGCAGCGTGCCAACGGCTTTATCTCAATAAATTTTTCGGGCAATATCGCTGTAATCAAGACACGTCCAGGCTACGCAAGCAGTCTGGCCTACGATATTGACGACCGCAACTATCACGAAATTATAGGTACAATCGCAGGCGACGACACAATTCTGCTCGTCATTCGCGAAGGCTTCACTCCGGGTGCGGTGGTGAGAGCCCTCAGAGACATTCTGCCAAACCTGCAAGCATAGATAATAAAAATATTCGAATATAATAAAAATGGACCGTAAGATAGATATTATGGTTGCCGATGCTTCTCACGAGAAGTATGTTGACACTATTCTTGAAACAATACGAGTAGCCGCAAAGAAGCGTGGAACAGGTATTGCTGAGCGTACGCACGAGTACGTTGCTATTAAGATGAAGGAGGGAAAGGCTGTTATCGCGCTCGATGGCGATAAGTTTGCCGGATTCAGCTACATCGAAACTTGGGGTAACAAAAGCTATGTCACAACTTCGGGACTCATTGTACATCCCGACTATCAGGGCATGGGCATAGCAAAGCGCATAAAAGACCACACATTTACGCTGGCACGCCTGCGTTGGCCTGATGCCAAGATATTCTCTCTTACAAGCGGAGCAGCCGTAATGAAGATGAATACAGCTTTGGGATATGTTCCCGTAACATTCGCACAGCTTACCGACGACGATTCGTTCTGGCATGGCTGCGAGGGATGCTGCAATCACGATGTACTTATGCGCACCGGACGCAAGTATTGCATCTGCACCGGAATGTTGTACGACCCGGAGCTGCACAAGGGTGAACCTACACCTATCACATTGCCCGACGATGTGATGAAGAGAATAGGATTACAAAAAGACTAAAAAAATAACAGAGATATGGAAGCAAAGAAGAAAGTTGTTGTTGCATTCAGTGGAGGTCTTGACACCTCATATACTGTAATGTATCTTGCAAAGGAAAAGGGTTACGAAGTTTATGCAGCATGTGCCAACACAGGCGGCTTCAGCCCTGAGCAGTTGAAAGCAAACGAGGAAAATGCATACAAACTTGGAGCAAAGGAGTATGTAACCCTCGATGTTACTAAGGAATACTACGAGAAGAGTCTTAAATACATGGTCTACGGAAACGTTCTCCGTAACAACTGTTACCCTATCTCTGTAAGCTCTGAACGTATATTTCAGGCTCTTGCCATTGCACGCTACGCTCGCGAGATTGGCGCAGATGCCATCGCTCACGGCTCAACAGGAGCAGGAAACGACCAGATTCGTTTCGACATGACATTCCTCGTAATGGCTCCGGGAGTCGAAATCATAACTCTTACACGCGACGGCAACCTAAGCCGTCAGGAAGAGGTCGACTATCTTAACAAGAACGGTTACTTTGCCGATTTCACAAAGCTGAAGTATTCTTACAACGTAGGAATCTGGGGCACATCAATCTGCGGCGGCGAGATTCTCGACAGCTAGCAGGGATTCCCAGAATCAGCATATCTGAAGCACGTTACAAAAGAAGGTCCTGAAATCTTGAAGCTCGGCTTCGAGAAGGGCGAACTCTCATCTGTAAACGGCGTTAAGTACGACGACAAAATCAAGGCTATTCAGGCAGTAGAAGAGATTGGTGCTGCATACGGCATCGGTCGCGACTGTCATGTAGGCGATACAATCATCGGTATCAAGGGACGTGTAGGCTTCGAGGCTGCTGCTCCAATGCTTATCATCGGCGCACACCGCTTCCTTGAGAAGTACACTCTGTCAAAGTGGCAGCAGTACTGGAAGGATCAGGTAGCAAACTGGTACGGAATGTTCTTGCACGAGAGCCAGTATCTTGAGCCAGTTATGCCAGATATCGAGGCTATGCTTACAAGCAGCCAGAGAAACGTTACCGGCGAGGTTACTCTCGAACTTCGTCCTCTCGGATTCCAGACAGTTGGCGTTGACTCTCCAAACGACCTTGTGAAGAACAAGCTAGGCGAGTATGGCGAGACAGCAAAGGCTTGGAGCTCTGAAGATGCCAAGGGATTCATTAAGGTAAGCTCAACAGCTTTGCGCGCTTACTATTTGGCTCATCCAAACGAAGAGAGATAATGGTAAACGTAGGAATTTTAGGTGCTGCCGGCTATACGGGCGGAGAACTCATCCGCCTTCTGCTTAACCATCCTTTTGTAAACATTGTGTTTGCCAACAGCGAATCGAACGCAGGCAACAAGATTACCGATGTTCACGGAGGTTTGATAGGCGAGACCGACATGGAGTTCACGGCAGAGATGCCTTTCGACGAGGTTGACGTGGTTTTCTTCTGTTTCGGTCATGGCAAGAGTGAGGCTTTCCTTAAGGAACATACTATCCCCGAGGATGTTAAGATTATCGACCTTGCGCAGGATTTCCGCATAGCCGCTCCAACGCACGATTATGTCTACGGTCTGCCAGAGATACACAAAGGCTTGATAAGCAGCTGCAAGCATCTTGCCAATCCGGGTTGTTTCGCAACATGTATTCAGTTGGGATTGCTTCCGCTGGCTAAGGCAGGCTTGCTAAAGCACGATGTTGCGGTTAATGCCATCACAGGCTCTACCGGAGCAGGACAGAAGCCAAGCGCAACAACGCATTTCTCATGGCGAACAGATAACATGAGCATCTACAAAGTGTTCACACATCAGCATCTGCACGAGATTTGCCAGTCGCTTAACAATATCAGTCCTGCCGATGCTCCAAAGGTTGTAGACACGCTTGTTGAGCAGCCTATCGAAGGCGACATCACGGTCGATTTCATTCCTTATCGCGGCGATTTCTCTCGCGGAATATTCTGTACAGAAGTCGTTAAGTTCGACGGCGAGGAAGGTTCAGCTACAAATCCGTCGGCAGAGCAGCTTGCCGAGTTGTACCGTACATTCTACAACGATGCAGCCTTTACTCACTATAGCGACAAGGCACTCGACTTAAAGCAGGTTGTAAACACAAACAAGGCTCTTGTTCATGTCGATAAATTCGGTAACAAGGCTGTAATCACATCTATGATTGACAATTTGCTGAAGGGCGCAGTTGGTCAGGCAGTCCAGAATATGAACATCATGTTCAGC
>JBGUGY010000443.1:0-2440 GCA_045111775.1 Bacteroidaceae bacterium
TTCCTCGTTGGCGACATTCATCATCTTGATATGGGAACGCTTCTCGACCGACTTGGCGTTGCCGTCCGCACCGGACATCATTGCGCCGAGCCGCTCATGACTCGCCTTGGCATCTCGGGCACAATCCGGGCGTCCTTCGGACTCTACAACACAAAAGAGGAGGTAGATGTGCTTGTTGCTGCCATTAACCGAACAAAAAATTTCTTCTGATGCTGCTGCCGTTTTTGCACGAAGGACTGATTGAGGCTGGCTGCGACGAAGCAGGTCGCGGATGCCTTGCCGGAAGCGTCTATGCCGCTGCCGTCATTTTGCCGCCCGATTACAAAAACGAGCGTCTGAACGACAGCAAGCAGTTGACGGAGAAACAGCGTTACGCTTTGCGCGAGGACATTGTGCGCGATGCCTTGGCATGGGCTGTAGGCATTGTCACCGCCGAGGAGATTGACAAGATTAACATCCTCAATTCGTCCATTCTGGCAATGCACCGTGCGCTCGACCAACTCAAACTTCGCCCCGAGGCTGTCATCGTAGACGGAAACAAGTTCAAGCCATATTGCGACCTTCCGTACAAGACTGTGGTTAAGGGTGATGGCAAATATCTGTCGATAGCTGCGGCAAGCATCCTTGCCAAGACATTCCGCGATGACTATATGAACGCTCTCGATGCCGAATATCCCGTATATCAGTGGAAGAAGAACAAGGGCTATCCAACAAAGGCACATCGCCTTGCCATAAAAGAGCACGGCACAAGTCCTTATCACCGAATGACATTCAACCTTCTCGGCGATCTTCGCCAACTCGAATTATTCTGATTGGTTAACGAAAAAAATGCGTTGCTGATGTCACAAAAACGCATGTTAAGTGTCATATATATGCGGATGCTATGTTTATATAGCATGTAATATTAGTAATATTTTATATCACAAACAAAATGAAAAAAATCGTAATTATGTTCATGGCTGCTGCCCTGTTCGTTGCATCGGCAAACGCTCAGGACTGTAAGAAGAAGTGCGACAAGGCTAAGACTGAATGTTGCGCAAAGAAAGATGCCAAGTGTTGCGACAAGGCTGATGCCAAGTGCTGCAAAGCCGAGAAGAAGTGTGACAAGGCTGGCGACAAGTGCGCTAAGGCTGATGCAAAGTGCTGCAAGGGCGAGAAGAAGTGCGCAAAGAAGACTGATGCCAACACTGGCGCATCAACTCAGAGCAAGAAGTAAATTCTGCCAGTCATAGCAGAATGTACTGAAGATAATAAGCCGTCAAGGTCGGATTTCAACTGCGAAATTCGACCTTGATTGTTTTTTCCTTAACATAAGACTTTCGGAAATAGATAGAAAAACTGAAAAGATTATATTTTGTCAGAAAAATGAAAAATGATAACTTTGCAGTTGTTTAAGTGTAATTTGTAAAAACAAAATAAATGTTCGATTTTTTTCTTAATTTATTCGGGCTGAAAAAGCCTGATGCAGTTTTCGTAATAAACAATGTTGACAATGAAAAATATCTGTTAGAAACTCTTTGCCTTCCTACTGAAAGCAGAATGAAGTCCTACCGTAAGGGCAGGAACATAATAGCCGTTTTTTATTCAAACAAGACCGATGGAAGTTTAAATGATTTCCGTTTGTTGTTGAATTTCTTACGAGGCAAGGAATTTTGCGTTTATTTCGAAAGTTCTTTGTTGGAAGGTCTGCCTAAAAGACAAAAGGCATTTCTTTCATCAGATAAAAAGAAAAGACAGTCTTGCGATGATTTCGTTTCATTCTATAGAATCGTTACGCAAGATGGCAGTAATTACGAAGAAGTTGGTTTTAATGTAACATTTAAGCCAAGTTCGTATTTGCTGAATTTTCAGACAATCGATTTGAAGTACGAACTCTATGGAGCGAAAAGGGTAAGGACGAAAAGATATTTGCATTTTATATGTGATTTGTGGAATATATTCATGCATGAAGATGATGAAGAAAAGGTCATTTTCGAGGGTATAGAGCCAAGAAAAAACCGTAAACTGATAGTGGCGGAGAATGTAAATCTGGATATTCTAAGAAAATATTTTGAAGACGATTTCAAAAAATATGGCAGTGCTTACAGTTATAATGTCGAATTGCTGCAAACAGCGGATGGCAAGGCATATGTTCGTTTTCCTGATGGAATATGCACAATCGATTTCTGTGATTGTTGGGACGATATACTCTCTGACGAAAAAATAAAGACATCCGATAGCAACATTTATTGCTATGTTGAGCCTTATAAACTAAAAAATGTGACAGGTAATCTATGTATGTTGCAAAGAGACGAAGATGGCTTTGATATAGTTTTGGGTGATGACGGAAAGGCTTGGGTTCGTTTGGACGAAGACTGCGAATATGACTATTATAATGCTTGGAAGGAAGTTTGCGGTTGTGTTTACAGTTATAAGCCTTATCCAACTGAAGAGTTGGCTA
>JBGUGY010000444.1:0-3931 GCA_045111775.1 Bacteroidaceae bacterium
CGGATTTGAGAATACTTCCTGATTCTCCTTAGAAAATAATTTACCCATATTCTTTCCTCCGATTATTTAGCGTTATTCTTCAAGAACTTCATGTACTTCTTCAAGCTGTCGTGAAGCATGTCGTTCACACCGTTTGAAGTAAGTGTCGCACCTGTGATGGCATCGCATCTGTTGTTAACACCAACGCCATCGACCTTCTTGCCTGCCTTAAGCACGCTAAGAGCAATGGCATCGCCGCTCTCGTTGTAGATGGTCTTGCCAGCAAACTGCTTCTGGAAGCCCTCGTACTCAGCAATGATGGCACCAAGTCCGGCAGTCTCGCTCTCGTGAGAGAAGTATGCGCCGTAAACAGTACCCATCTTGTCAGTATCTACTGCAACATAGCCCCAGATACCACCCCAGAGTCCTTTACCAACAACAGGAACAACAATCTTGTCAACACCGTCAACCTTACACATGTAAACTGGAAGGTTCTCAGGGTTGATATCCTTTTTCTTAACATCGAAACCGCCCTTCTCAGCCTTTACGTTGCCAAGTGTGTCGATAATCATATCAGACAATACAACCTCAGCATACTTAGCCTCGATATTCTCGTTCTGAATGTCGCGGATGTTAAGCGAAGCAAGAATCTGCTTCTTCTTGTCAATCTCTTCGTTTTTGTCAGATTTTGGCTTCAGTACTGTTGATGTGAAAGCCAAAAGGAAAGCAACGATAACAACCATTACCGAAGCATAGACAACAGTATATGTATTACTACTTGTATTCATATCTTTCAGTCATTTAGTTGTTATTTCTTTAGTTTTGCTCTGTTAGCACGCATATTGATGTTGCTCTGAACAACATAGTAGTCGATAAGCGCAGCGAATACGTTCATGAACAGGATTGCAAGCATCATACCCTCTGGATAACCAGGATTAAGTACACGAACAACGATTGCAATAATGCCGATGAAGAATCCGTAGAAGTACTTACCAATCTCAGTACGAGCTGAAGTAACAGGGTCTGTTGCCATAAACACAGCACCGAAACAGAAACCGCCAAGTGTAATATGCTGATACCAAGGCAACTGAGCAACTGCATTATCGGCAGCACCGAAGTTGTTGAACAGAATTGCAGTAAGAGCGCCACCTACAAATACAGAGAACATTGTCTTCCAGCTTGCAACGCCAGTCCACAACAGAAGCAGACCGCCAAGTGCAATGGCGATAACGCTTGTCTCACCGATACACCCCGGAATAAGACCTGTGATAGAATCGATTGTAAGAGTAGCAGACTGAGCACCGTTTGCAGCAGCAATACCAAGTGGTGTAGCACAAGTTGCACCATCGGCAAGGTCGTAGCCAAGACCGAAGATTGAACTGCTCTCAACCCATACAGAATCACCAGTGAGGCAACCAGGATATGAGAAGAACAAGAAAGCACGAGTAACAAGTGCCACATTAAAGATATTCATACCAGTACCACCGAAAATCTCCTTTGCAAAGATTACGGCAAAGGCAACAGCCAAAGCGACAATCCAAAGAGGTGTGGTTACAGGTATAATAAGAGGTATAATCATACCAGATACGAGGTAACCCTCCTGAATCTCCTCGTTCTTCCACTGAGCTACAACGAACTCAATGCCAAGACCTACGATGTATGAAACCAAAATCTTTGGCAGCACGGCAAGGAATCCGAAAAGGAACATGCCAACATGGTCGGTCATGTCGCCACCTCCTGCCAATGCATTCTGATAACCCACGTTATACATACCGAACAAAAGAGCCGGAATAAGCGCGATTACCACAAAGCTCATGATACGCTTGCTGTCGATGGCATCATGAACATGAACTCCACTCTTCGCAGTAGTGTTAGGCACGAACAGGAATGTTTCGAAGCCATCGAACACTGAACGGAATGCGTGGAGTTTGCCTCCCTCCTCGAAGTTAGGCTTTATCTTGTCGAGATAATTTCTTAACGCGTTCATTTATTAAACTTATTAGAATTTATAATTTACTCCATCTCAGCACGAAGCATATCCAGTCCCTCACGGACAATACGCTGCACCTCAAGCTTAGATGAGCATACGAACTCGCATACGGCAAAATCCTCAGGAGCAACCTCGTAGATACCGAGAGCCTCCATGCGGTCGATGTCGCCAGCGATGATAGCCTTAACAAGCTGCTCTGGGAAGATATCCATAGGGAACACCTTGTCGTACTCGCCACTCATAATCATGTGACGCTCGCCACCCTTAACGCGGGCATCGAGAGTGTATTCCTTCTTTCCGAACAACCAACTGCAATAAGAGCGGTTTGCTGAGTACTCGTTGAAGCGTGGCATAATCCAGCCGAGAAGCTCGGCTACATCGTCGCCCTCAGGAATGATAGTAACTTCTGTTGAACGTGCACCGAGGAATCCATCAGCAACCACCTTCTTACCAGTAAATACGTTACCGCTGATGATACGTGTGCTGTTGTGAACGGCTGTGTTTGTAGCAATGAGGTTTGACAACTGCTCGCCAACCTTAAGGCTTACATAGCCAGTCTGCTTTGTCTCTGAACCGCAGAATGCAACCTTACGAGTAAGGTCAACCTTGCCAGTGTTGAGCAGGCGACCGATGAAGATAACCTCCTCAGCACCCAAAGTCCACACAACTTCACCTTTATTTATAGGTGATACATGGTTAATCTGCACGCCTACGTTTCCGGCAGGGTTTGGACCGTCGAACACGTTTACTTCAACATCCTTTGCTGAATTCAGAGCCTGAACGCTCTGCTGAGCCTTGCTGATGCCAAGATAAGTCTTTGCCATCTTTGAGAGGGCTGTCAGACCAGTCTGGAAATCAGCCTCCTGTCCCTGAAGAACATAAGTAAAGTCGGCTGCCAGAGGCATAGAGCTGAACGCAGAAACAAAAATGCCCTTAGGAGCATCGTCTGGGTTAGCAACAATGTCGTAAGGACGTTTTTTGAAGAATGCGAATATACCTGCCTCAAGAAGCAAAGCCTTTACAGCCTCGCCGTCCATCTCGGCTACATTCTTCTTGCCGAAGTCTGTGTACTCCTGCTCAGCGTCGGCCTCTACCTGCACGCTCAGCACCTTTCGACGTTCGCCACGCTCCACAAGCGATACAGTACCGCTAACTGGAGAGACAAACTTCACTGAAGGATGATTCTTGTCTACAAACAAGGCATCCCCGGCCTTAACCTTGTCACCCTCCTTGACTACCACTTTAGGTTTCATGCCGTGAAAGTCGTCTGGAACAAGCGCAAACTTGCCAGCAGCCTTTACGTTGATAACCTGTTGTGAAGCCTTACCTTTCAGGTTCAAGTCTAAGCCCTTAGATAATTTGATCACATTTGCCATATATAATTTTGATAATGGTTTTTAATTTTTATTCATTAAAACGCTACAAAATTACACAAAATATGTTAAACAAGCATATTTTTTGGTTTGTGATTTCTTATTGTATTTTGTACAAAATGGAGTTTTCGTTTAATATCACTCGACATTTGTAAACATTTGCAAAACGGAGTTTACATTTTTATTTTGCCGATGCGTAAGTTTTTTTCGTCATCTTTACGTCCGTTCAGACAAAATCATACCCCATCCTATTACCCCAACCATTTGTTTACTTTAGATACTTTATCGTTTGCGAACTGTAATCCTTCGTTCAATAACAACATATTGGTATGACTACGGGAAAAATGTCCCGATTCACGTCTTGATCATTACAATAAAAAAGCACCCTCGGGTAAGGTGCTCGTCCCGAACGAATCCCGAAGGCATCTCGAACCTTGAACGTTTCTTCCCACCATTTTGTATTTACCAAAAGGCAAATAAGTCGACTTTTTCTATAACTTTGAATTATCAACTGTCTCTAAGTTTGCAGATGATTGCGGCGCAGCCGCACAAGAAAGCAAATTGGTCGAGAAAAACAATAGCAATTCAA
>JBGUGY010000445.1:0-3490 GCA_045111775.1 Bacteroidaceae bacterium
TCTCCTTTATATGATCAATTACTGTGTTGTGCAAGAAACAGCATCCACCATCTTCCTCAGTCATCAGTTTACCGACGAGCAGAGGCACATCCTGCGCTTTAAGACCCAGTTCGGTAAGCATACGGGTATATACAAGGTTAACACGCTTAGGCCAGTCTTGCTGACCATTGTCGGTACAACCCTGATGAAGAAGAATACCCTTGATTACGCCTACCTTCTGGGCCTGTTTGGCAAGATTTATGATTGTTCGATATGGATTATCATTGTATTCTTTGCAGAAATTCTTCAACCAGTCTGGCGAGCCTGCAATATAAGCCTGCGCCTTGTCCTCGTCGAAGAGGTTTATGCTGGCACCACCAACCGATACGTTGATGACGCCAACCTTAATGCTGTCTGGTAATTTCTCGACCAATGTACGTCCAAAATAGTCGGCTGGCGTAAGACCTGTGTACTCACGGCACAAAGGCGGAACGGCTGCGTACCACTGTCCTTTCTTTCTGCCGATTTTGTTCATATCGACTGCCGAAAGCATACGGAAACGCGAGTTAATGCCTTTTCTGTCCTGAGGCTCGATCTTTGCGTTGCCTTCCATGTTAGACTGTCCGAAACAGATATAGATGTGGAAGTTAGGGTCGAAGGTTGCGGGCTGTTCAATCTCGCCCGCTGCCTTCTCGCCATCATTGTAGTTAAATACTTTATTCTTCTCGTAGAAGCCAGACACGTTGTTCTGTGCGCCGGCTGTCAACAATCCGAAGAGACCAATAACTGTTAAAATGATGTGTTTCATTTTTATCTTTTTGCCTTTTTACTTGAATAGAATCTGAGCAAACTCCTTAAGGCTTCTGCGCCATGTAAGGAACTCGTGACCTGTAAGGTCTGACACATAAGAAGTAGCGTTGAAGCCTGCCTTCTTCAGGTTATCTACAGACTCCTTAACTCGGTCTGGATTCTCGCGGCTTCCGCAAGAGATGAAGATGTGCTTTGGCTTCTCCATGCCCTCAAGTTTAGCAGGGTCGTAAACGCCGCCAGAGAACAATCCCCAGTAGCCGAACACCTGTGGACGAGCCATTGTTGCGTTGAGTGTCTCCATACCGCCCATTGAGAGTCCTGCCATTGCACGGTTGCTGCGGTTGGCAAGTGTGCGGAAGTGTGAGTCAACGTAAGGAACAAGTTCGTCCATAAGAACCTTCTGGAATGCAGTCCAGTCGAACTCGTGCATGTGTCCCCACTTCAGTTCGTTAGTCATACCGTAAGTCATTACGATGATGAATGGCTTAGCCTTGCCCTCAGCCAAGAGGTTATCCATGATGAGGTTTGCGTGTCCCTGATTAGACCATGCTGTCTCGTCCTCACCCCATCCGTGCTGCAAGTAAAGCACTGGGTAACGCTTCTTCGGATTCTGATAATACTCGGCTGGAGTGTAGACGTATGCTACGCGCTCGCTGTTTGTGCTTGGCGAGTGGAAGATAATCTTCTGTACGTTTCCGTGAGGAACATTCTTCAGAGCATAGAAATCCTTGTCGTGTGCAGGAATCTCGATACCGCTCTCCCATCTTACAGAACCATAGTAGTTCTTTGCACCCGGGTCGTTAACCACGCCACCGTCGATAGTAAGGTGATAGTAGTCGAAGCCCTCGTCCATAGGGCCGTCGGTTGTTCCAACCCAAACACCTTCCTTGTTCTTGCGAAGAACTGTGCCGCCTCTGCCGCCGAGTCCGAGACTTACGACAACCGACTTAGCCTCTGGAGCAACCACGCGGAAACGTGCATAGCCCTGTGAGTTAACCATCGGATACTGCTGTCCTGGCTGGTTCAGCTCGCTTGGTACGAAATCTTCCTTAACAACGAAGTTATCCATCTTTGGGTCGAAGTCGCGCACCTCGTAGTAGCTCTTCTTTGGCTGAGCCTTAGCATCGAACAACAAAGGATAGTTGCGAACACCAACCCATGAGTCTCTATCTGATACGTTCCAGAATGTTACGCACTTAACAACGTCCTTGTGCTTACGAAGAAGACGGAAAAGCTTAACGTACTGGTCGATGTGCATTGCCTCAACGTGCTGGTCAATCTTCATACCCTCAGTAGAGAATATAAGCTGACCACCCATCTGCTCGTTTGCTCTGATGTCGAGCTCAGTGATGTGGATTGTCTTTACCAACTCTGAATATTTGTTGATGGCAGCATCGATATCCTCCATGCTTGGACCGAAGATGTTGTAGTGTCCCTGCATACCGATGGCATCGATAGGCACACCTGCATCCTTCATCTTCTTAACCATATTATAAATGCGCTCGCACTTTGCAGGATCGGCAGCATTATAGTCGTTGTAGAACAATATTGCGTTAGGATCGGCAGCACGTGCAAACTCAAATGCCTTTGCTATGAACTCGTCGCCGCAAAGTTCGTACAGCTTAGACTGACGGTAAGGATTTACCTCCTTGCCGAATCTGCCGAACTTAGGACCGTCTACCATGGCCTCGTTAACAACGTCCCAGCCATACACAACGTCCTTGTAGCGGTTTACCACCGTGGTGATGTGCTCCTGCAATCTCTTGTAGAATACCTCTTTCTTTACAGGCTTTCCCTTCTTGTCAACAAGCATCCAGTCGCAGAACTGATTGTGCCATGCCAAGCAATGTCCGCGCATCTTGATACCATTCTTACGGCAGAAGTCGGCAATACTGTCGGCTGCACCAAATGTCCACACGCCTTCTTTTGGATGAACAGAAATAGGCTTCATCTCATTTTCACAAGTAACGCTGTTGTAATTAGCCTTTACAAGCTCCATTTCGTTACTGTGATCCAAGTTCCGTCTATTAACAGCAACTCCAATTTTGAAGTAGTCCTTGTAGGCATCCTTCAATCCCTTCTCGCCGTTTTGTGCAAAACAGCCGAAGACATGGGTAGCCATCAATACAATCAAAAATGTTTTCTTCATTGTTTGTTTAAATGATATTAGACAAAAAAACAGAACGCAAACACTAAATGTTTACGCTCTGCAATATTATATTATTTTTATTACTGAATCGAATAAAAAAATACAAATAAACGGCTATGTAATTATAGAGTACCTCTTTTGTAACAAATCAGACTATTCCTCGCTGTTCATGTACTCAGACGGTGTCATGCCGAAGAGTTCCTTAAATGCCGAAGAGAAGTTCTTCGGAGTCCTGAATCCAACGGCGTATGCCACATCTGATATCGTCATCTTCTTCTGGCGCAACAATTCCGATGCCTTTGTGAGGCGGATGTTACGGACATAGATAGTGGCAGACTGGTTGGTCATCTCTTTCAGCTTGCGGAAGAGGTGAACACGGCTCAGACCCACCTCGCGGGCGATGTCGTCGGTCGTCAAGTCAGGATTGCTGAGGTTGTCGTTTATACACTTTATGATGCGCGCCAAGAGTTTCTCGTCGGCACTCTGCACACGTGGCGTCTCTATGCGGTCAGCCGGCATCACGTTGCCGCTGTATGTGTTGCGCACCACATC
>JBGUGY010000446.1:0-4359 GCA_045111775.1 Bacteroidaceae bacterium
CTTCATGAAGAAATACGATGAAACCGAGAAGATTCTGAAGGAGATTCGCGAGAAAGCCGCCGAGCAAAAGATTACCTGCACCGACGACGAATGGACTAAGGCTAAGGAATCGCTCGCGCTGCAAGTAAAGGCTCTCGTAGCTCGCGACCTCTTCGACTTGAGCGAATACTTCGAGATAATGAATGCGAACAACGCTACGGTTCAAAAGGCAATCGAGTTGCTAAGTAAGAAATAGAAGTCGTTTTCACATAAAAGAAAAATCCCTCTCTGCATTTTTTCAGCAGAGAGGGATTTTTTATTGAACATGAGATGAATTCTCATAGAGAATTATTCTCCTTTCTTGAAACCTTTAATATTTGCGCCCCAACCCTTCATTTTTGTAGTTGAAGTTCTATAGAGACCGAAGAAATAGCAATGCTTCTCAACCTCGAATTCTGGTTCTATAATAATATCTACGCCAAAATTCTGTTTAGCACGATACAATGCTTGTCTTTGGCGTTTGTCCAAACCTCTGTATCGGTTTACACTGCTAAAGAACTTGTTTCCATTTTGATGTAATGGAATAACATTAAATAAGAACGCTGCGTTTACCGTAGCTTCAACCTTTTTGATTGAAGCATAATCAATGTCAGCTTCCACTTTAGCAGCGACATGATTACCCTCAAGAGTTAACACAGCAGCCTCATTCTGATAATGCGCGCAACTCACAAAACCTAAAGATAACAATCCGATGCAAGACATCGTCAAAGTTTTTCTCATAATAAAAAAATTCTGCCCACCAGACACCCAGAAACAGGCTATTTATACTATTTATCTAAATTATTACAAAAAGAAAGCGGGGTATCTAACTTCTACTCGTTTGTAATTCGTGGTCTTCCACAACCATTTGTAGTAAACGAGACAGAATTGACACCCACGCCGTTGGTTATATATTGCCTTTAAGGTATGCAAAAGAGGAATAAAGATTCCTCTTTGCACACCAACAACGGTATATATACCTACCCGTAGCATCTACTCTGCAATGTTTTTGACTACAATTTCGTTTGTGGAAGTTCCGAATTACCAAAAACAAAGCGTAAGTGACGCATTTCCAAATGTAATATCTACCAAATACTGATTGAACACAGAAAGGTCTTCACAGTATCAGTAAACAAAAGCAAAAATACACTATTTTTTTATATCTCCCATCTTTTACTACGAAAAATCATTATCTTTTTTGTTTTTATCTTTTAACAAAAGCATTATCTATTTTATTCTTTCAGCATGGCCAATGCTTTGTTTTCGTTTTCTTCCATTATTTCGCGCTCGCCGGGACCTTTGTCGTTTATTCCGCAGAGATGAAGGATTCCGTGGATAATAACGCGGTGGAGTTCCTCCTCGTAGGTTGCCCCAACCTGCTCGGCATTGGTGCGGACGGTATCGAGACTGATAAAGAGGTCGCCGCTGATGACATCGTCCTCATCGTAGTCGAACGTGATGATATCGGTGTAATAATCGTGCTGAAGATACTGGCGGTTCACCTCAAGAATCTTCTCGTCGTTGCAAAAGATATAGGCAACATCGCCCACCTTACGTCCGTGACTGGCAGCCACCTTCTTAATCCACGCCGTTGTCTCGCGACGCTTTATTGCCGGCATCTTTACGCCGTCTGTCTGATAACTAATCATATCTTTATTGTTTTTGATTTTTCCTTTCTACAAATCTGTCGTACTTCAAGAAAATTCCGGCAAGCACGGTGCCCGAAATTGAGTGATAGGCGCAACTTACAGCACACGGCACCACGCAGAGGATTGCCTCGGGCGTATGAGCCAAAATATCGGGATTTGCAAAGAACGACGTGGCAAGAACCGTTGCCATTCCGGCGTTCTGCATTCCAACCTCTATCGAGATAGTCCTCTTTTTAGGCTTGCTGAAGCCGCAGAGTGTGCCTACGCCATATCCGAGGCAATATCCCAAGGTATTGTGGCAGAAAACGACTACCATAACAAGCAAGAACAGTTGTATTCCGTTTTCGACAAGCTGAGGTTTTACTGAACTCACAACACCACACACTATCAATCCGAGGCAGAAGACGCTGATGCCGGGCATAACACTCTGCAAATCCTTGAAAACGGGCCTTTTGCCAAGCAACATATTGCAGCCAAATCCGATGGAAACGGGCAAAATTGTTACGAGCAGAATATTGCAGAACATTCCCAACGTATCGACCTGAATCTGCGTGCCGGCAAGCCAGAGCACCAACAGCGGAGTGACGATGGGCGCAAGAAGCGTAGAAGCCGTCGTCATTCCAACAGAGAAGGCAACATCGCCCTTGCAAAGAAACGACATGATGTTGCTCGAAACGCCGCCCGGACAGCAGCCTACCAAGATTATTCCGGCTGCGAGATAAGGATTTAGTCCGAAAACGTGCGAGAGCGTGTATGCCAGCAACGGCATTATGGTGAACTGTGCGCACGCGCCGATGAAAATATCGAGCGGACGCGAAAACAGAATCTTGAAATCGTTGGTTGTGAGGGTCAGTCCCATCGTGAGCATGATGATGCCCAAAATAACCGAAGAGACATCGCCCTTAATCCACAAAAAAGCATCGGGCACAAAAAAAGCAACCACAGCCACGGCTATGACGAAAACCGATGTGTACGACGCAAGCCAGCGACTGATAATCTGAAGCAACTTAAACATTATCTTTCTCGTTAATAAACTATTCCGAAGGCTTTTGACGAGCCTCACTAAACTGCAAAATTACAAATATTTGAGAAGAACGGAACAAAAAAAGGCACATTTTAGTGTGCCCTGTCCGATGATTTCAGCCATTCGAGAAACTCGCCTCGCCACTGTCTGCATTCCTCCGTGCCCTTCTCGTCGCTTGCGCCGAAGCCGTGACCTCCCGTTTTGTACTGAATATACCGATGTTCGATGCCCTTTGCCGTCAAAGCCGAGTCGAGCAGCTCGCTGTTCTGATACTTCACGATTGGGTCATCAACGCAATTTACGATGAAAGCACGCGGAGTATTGTGCTTTACATGATGCTCTATCGACAGCGAATCGTTCATCTCCTTAGTGTGCCACTCGCCTATCAGTCCTTTACGGCTGCGCTTGTGCATGTATCGCTTGTCGGTAAAGGTTACGACGGGATAAACAGGCACTACAAAGTCGGGACGACGGCTTTCGAGCCAGCCTAATCCTGCATAATCGGTATTGAAATACTCGCCCGACGCCATTGCCAGATGTCCGCCGGCAGAGAAGCCCATCACACCCACATCGTTAGGATTCACCGAATAGACCGCCGCATATTTGCGCACAAACTGAATGGCGCGCTGAACATCGACAAACGCATCGGGGAATCTGTTTCCGCGGAACAGAAGACGATAGTGCGAAGCGTAGGCAAAGCCCGTTGCCACGCGATAATTCAGCACGAAAGCCGATATTCCGTTCTTCTGAAGCCATTTTGCCACGCCCGTGCCCTCGGTCTCGGTGTCATGCCAGCTGTAACTTCCGCCGGGGCAGACGATGATTGCCGTGTGTGGCTTTCCGTCGTTCTCGGCAAGATACGGCGTTAGGGTTACGCTCTTTGGATTGAGCGATGTCCACAGTTCCTGAACGCGGTTCAGTTTCTCGGCGTTGTATCCATTCTGCGCCTCAGCCGTGCCTTTTCCGAATATCAGGAAGGCGGCGAGCACAATGCAAGTGTATCTTTTCATCTTAAAAATCGTATAAAAGCGATGGCAAAAATACAACAAATTAGCAAGACTGTCGAATTTTTCACTTCTTCACTTCGAGCACATAAACCATCTGAGGGTCTGTCTTGACGGTTTTCTCGCCGTCGCCCTGCATCGTATTCTGGACGAATATTTGCAGCTGGCGCTTCTGCTTCCACAGTTCGCTGTCGATGCTCGGCTCCCATGCGTTCACGGTGAAATCGGTCAAATCAGAAAGCTGCCATTTGCCCGAATGGATATCGTCGGTGTAATACATCGATACTTTACTTCCGCGCTCGGCATCACGAACGATGTAAAAAGCCTTGTTTCCATCGACCGCCATTCGCGGACGCGCCACCGGAATCATCTTTGTGCCGCCGCCCTTCAGCGTGAAAGGCGTTTTCCGGTCGGAAACCTGCTGATTGTGCCACCCCGACGCATCGTGCCACACAACGCGATACTGCGGAACGTCGCTGTCTGCGCTGCGCCAATACGTAGCGATGTATGGATTTCCGTCGGCATCGGTCGACATGCTCGTCTGGTTTATCAACTCGCTGTTCTGCGGAATTATGCAAGCATATTCGGCATTGTCTTTGTTTATTGGCAGCTGATAGAGCGAGCCGTCCGAACGCTTCCACGTCTTTCCGCCGTCGTCGCTCTT
>JBGUGY010000447.1:0-3721 GCA_045111775.1 Bacteroidaceae bacterium
GCCAACATATAGCCAACATATAGCCAACATATAGTTAAGTAAGTGGTCAAAAATAGTTGTTAATATTCATGCATTTAAATAATTAAACTCATAGCAAAAACGTTATAATGAAAAACGGTTCAGTTATGGGGAAAATAAAAAGAATAGAATTAATCAAAAGTGAGCAGGTTAAGCTCGAACTCGGATTCAAGAATGGAATTAGCCATTGCTATCGGATGAGATGCAAGGTAATCCTTCTAAAGTCAGAAGGGTTGTCGTCAAAAGAAATTGGACAAAGAGTAGGAATGACCTTGGCTTCAGTCAGTCATTGGGTCAAACGCTATCTGGACGAGGGCATTTCAGGATTGGAAACCCGTAGCGGTCGAGGTCGTAAGCCTATTATGGACAGTTCAGATGAGGAGGCTGTACGTAAGGCTATCGAAAACGACCGGCAGAGTGTCAACAAGGCAAGGGAAGCTTGGCAGAAGGCAGTCGGCAAAGAAGCCAGCGAGTCAACATTCAAACGTTTTTTATCCGCATTGGCGCAAGATATAAGCGAATAAGAAAACGCCCAAGGGGATGCCCCTCGCCGCAACTCTACGAATACAAGAAGGAGAAGTTGCAGAAACTTGAAAGGTTAGATTCCATCGACGAAATAGAACTCTATTATGCCGATGAGAGTCATGTGTGCACATCCGGTTATGTGCCATACGGCTGGCAGTTCAAGGATGAGAACGTCTTTGTTCCATCACAGAAATCCGGCAGATTGAATATCTTTGGAATGATTACACGCAGGAATCAATACGAGGGATTCATAACACAAGACTCTATCAATGCGGATAAGGTCTCTGATTTTCTGGACATGTTGTCTTTTCGGATAAAGAAAAAGACTTTTATCGTACTTGATAACGCCACAGTGCATCGAAATTCCAAGTTCAAGGAACTGAGGGGCATATGGGAGACGAGAGGTCTGTACCTGTTCTATTTGCCTCCATATTCTCCAGAACTCAATCTTGCAGAAACTCTTTGGCGTATTCTCAAAGGCAAGTGGATCCGTCCGATGGACTATATTTCCAACGATTCCTTGTTCTATTGCGCAAATAGAGCATTGGCTGCAGTTGGGCATAGCCTTTTCGTGAATTATTCAAAATATGCATAGTTAATTTTGAACAACTACTTAACATATAGCCAACATATAGCCAACATATAGCTAACATATAACTTACATATAGCCTACATATATCTTGCATATACCCTGCATATACCTTGCCATCATTTTGTATTTACCAAAAGGATAATTCGCACTATAATTGTCCCATATTCTCGGCAGTTCTCAACCAACCCATCACCTTCGTTTGATGTACCTTGGATGTATCTTGGACGTTCCTTGGACGTATCTTGGATGTACCTTGAATCTACCTTGAATCTATCTTCTGTCTTGCTTCCATCTTGCTACCATCTTGCTACCTTCTTGCTACCTTCTTCCTTCCCACCATTTTGTATTTACCAAAAGAATAATTCGTGTCATAATTATTCTTTGCTGGCTTTTGGCTTAGAAATTTCCATTATGAATTGTCTCTGTGAATTCAGAATAGTCTTAGATAAAAAAACGGCAGCGCAAAAAAGCACTGCCGTCAATGTTCCTTTTCAAATTAAAGTGTTATCCTATTTCTTTCTTTTTCCTTTGCTATTTCCTTTGCTATTCTTAGCGTTCTTTGTGTAATAGTCGAGAGCCGCTGCGATGTTCTGCTGCGTTGCGTTGGCGCTGTAGGTTGCACCCGTAACGCCGTCGAGTTCGTCAACGCCGGCATTGGCGAGTTTCTTGGCTGCGCCCACCTTCTGACCGGCGTACTGCGGCAGAAGTTTCTTCTTTATTCTCTCGAAATAGCCCTTGCTCTCTTTGTTTGGCAGAGCCTCAATCTTTACAACCGTGCCGTTCTCGATATATACGAGCAGTGGCGTTGTTGCCTTGTAGCCCTTGGCAGAGCATAGCTCTGTTGTGTTGATGATGTATGTGTTGCCCTCGCGTTTCATTATGTCGTCGGCACTTGCGCAGAGTACAAAGAGCGAGAGGCATAGTGTAATTACTGTTTTTTTCATTTTCATTCTGTTTTTTGAATGTAACGTACGAGTCGGTCTTTTATTGCCTCATTGTAACCTGAATTCTGTTTTTTTGCGACAGCAGCAGTTTGCAGAAATCCTGTATATCGCTGCAAGTGATGCCGTTAACCTTCTTTTCGTAATCTTTTCCGAAGTCGATATTTTCTGCCAAAACGTGGTAGCACAGATATTCCCACCAGCCGTTTGTCTCTACGGCACGCTTGTAATTCTTTATTTCGTACTCCTTTACTTTGTTGAGCTGCTCCTCGGTTGGACCGTTCTGAGCCATCTTTTCGAGTTGCTCGTCGATGATAGGCAGAAGCTCGTCGAACTTGTTAGGGTCGCAGCGGAAGTTCACCGTCATCGAGATGCCCTCGGTTGGCAGTTTCCAGCCCTGACTGCTTACCGAAACGCCGTATGTTCCGCCTTTCTCCTCGCGTACGGTCTCGGTGTAGATGCCGCGCATAATCTGCGCCAAGAAATCGGCCTTCAGGTCGTTGTCGGCATTGTAAACCTCGCCATTGCTTGTGTACGAGTAGATGATGTTGGTAATTGCCGAAGGCGTCTTCTGCTTGTAGCTGAACACGTTCTTGTGGTCGCCGCGCTTTATGTCGAGCAGATATTTTCCGCAGTGAGGCTCGCTCTTCTTGCTTGCCTTGCCCGGGAGCGATGCCACATACTGGCAGAGAAGTTCCTCGAACTCGTCGGTGCGGATGTCGCCCGTAACGATGAGGTTCATGCCCGCCATGTTTGCAAAACGCTCCTTGTAAATCTGATAGATGCGGTCGTTTGAAACGCTGTCGAGACGCTCGAGCGTGATTGGCGTGCTGCGCTGGGTGTTGGCATAGAGCGTTGTGCGGATTGAGTCGTTGAACACAACGGATGGCGATGCCTCGCGGTTCTTAAGTATTGAACGCTGACGCTCGATGATGCTGTTGAAAATCTTGTCGTCGCGGCGAGGCTGGGTTATGTAGAGATGCGCAATCTGAAGCCATGTCTTGAAGTCGGATGCGGCACAAACGCCCTTCACACCTTCCTCTTCTTGGTCGATGAACGGGATTACTCTGAGAGCCTTTCCGGCGCGCTTCTTCTCGAGCGTGAGGAAATCGAAGTCGGCTGCGCCTGATGTTCTTACAACCGTCTGTAACATTCGCAACGACGGAAGGTCGCTGTCGGGGTAGAGCGACTGACCGCCGGCTCTGAACATCTTTATCGTGAGGCGGTTAGGCTCAATGTCCGATGCTCTGCCATAGACCTTCATTCCGTTAGACAGAATGTATTCGGTGTATCCGTTAGAGAAACTGTTCTTGGCGAGAATCTTGCCTTTCTTCGGCAGCTTCTTCATAAACGTGCGGTCTACTGCCTTGTATTCCTTGTTCTCGTAGTTGCGCGTTTCGGCATTGGCAACCCATTGCTCAAACTGCGTTTCGGTTGGCATAACGAAAGGCTTCTTGTTCCATGTGGTAGGACCGTAAACCGTTATCACTCTGTTAGATGGAGCGGTGTTCTCTGGCGCAAGGACTATTTCTTTCAGGGCATTGTTCACATCGTCGAGCGTTACGCTTTCCATCAGCGCGTGCTCAATATCAGCCTCATCTTCGATTGACATAAGGTGAGTGGCGTTGCAGAAATGGTTTATAAT
>JBGUGY010000448.1:0-2743 GCA_045111775.1 Bacteroidaceae bacterium
TTTTCGGACTGAAGAAATTCCTGAAGGAATTCTCTCTGCTCAACGAGCGCGGCATAAACGAGGTGGCTTTGTGGAAGGAATACATGGTTTACGCCACGCTTTTCGGCATTGCCGATAAGGTTATAGACGAAATGCGAAAGATAAATCCCGAATACTTCAACATGGACGCGGTAGCAAGTCAGATGGCTGACAAAATTACCATCTCGGCTATACACTCCACCTTCAGTTCGGGAGCAGCACGCGCGGCGGCCCGAAAGGCATCACGCGAGGCTGCCGCCAGAGCACGCTCGTCGGGTCACGGCGGCCACACGTCAAGACGAGGCGGCGGAGGCGGATTCTCCGGTCGCCATGGCGGTGGCGGCGTAAGATAAACGGCACAATCATCAGACATAACCATAACGGCTGTCCCATCACGCATGAGGCAGCCGTTGTTATTTGGGTTCGCATCAGTCAAAAATCAAACGAATCTCTTTTCTTTTGCAAAATCAAAGAAAATCCTTTGCTTTTTCAGAAGAAAAGAAATATCTTTGCATCGTTTAAATACAAAAGTCTATGATTAAGGGTGTAATAACCGGAGATTTGGTAAACTCCTCAAATATCGCCGCAGAATGGAGGCAGACTGTCGTAGATGCGCTAAACTCATGCGCGACAGACTTCATGTCCTTGACTCCAATCAAAATAGATATGTATCGTGGCGACAGCTTTCAGGTTGTTGTTGACAGCCCCGAACAAGCCTTGTCGGTTGCCATCGCCCTCAGAGCAAGTCTAAGGGCTTCTACTCCCGACAAATCAGAGGCGTGGGACGCCCGACTTTCCGTAGGCATCGGAGAGATTTCTTTCGAGAGCAACAACATCGTTACCAGCGATGGAGAGGCTTTCAGACTGTCGGGACGGTCGTTCGACAATATCGGAAAAAAGAGGCTGAGCATATCAACCCCATGGGCCGACTTAGACAACGCCATAGAACTCGTAACTCGTTTTGCCGACGAGGTTATGTCATCATGGACTACCAAACAGGCAAAAGTGGTATATCAGTCAATCCTCTTCCCAAAGTTGCAAAAAGACATGGCCGACGAACTGGACATGACAAGGCAAAACTTTAACTACCTATGGGGAGTATCAAAGGGGCAACTCATCTTGGACTATATAGAATACTACAAATCGCTAATCAAAAAATACAATCAGAAATAATGGAAACTTTCGTCATTCTCGTTAAACTACTATGCGCGCACTTGTGCGCAGATTTCATCTTCCAGACCGACAGTATCAATAACGGCAAACGCAAGCAGAGAGCAAAGGGTATAGTCTATCTGTTGGTTCATGCCCTAACTCATGCCTTGGCAACATATCTGCTGCTGGCAGAATGGTCAGGCTGGTTTATTCCTTTGGCAATCTTCGTGAGCCACTTCATCACAGACTGGATAAAGTGCAGGTTCTGCAAAAACACTCTCCAAACATTCCTTGCAGACCAATTTGTGCATATTGCAATAATAGCAATATTGTGGTATGCATTTTACGGAACAGAAATTAAGATACCCAATCTCGCAGAAACCGTTTCTACAAAAGTATGGCTTACCATAGCGGCATATATTCTTATGCTAAGACCATCGTCAATCTTTCTGAACTTGTTTCTCGACAAATGGACGCCTGCCTCGCCCAACACGCAAAGTCTGCCAAATGCAGGCAAATGGATTGGCTATATCGAAAGGATCCTGATACTTACATTTATCCTTGTAGGCAGCCTCGAAAGCGTAGGTTTTCTGCTGGCAGCAAAATCGGTATTCCGCTTTGGCGAACTTAACAAGGCAAAGGAGATTCGCACAACCGAATATGTACTTATAGGCACATTTGCCAGTTTCACCATAGCCATCCTTACAGGAATAGCTATAACACGATTGTTCTAATCATCAACATTTTATCACTTATGGAAAATAACGACAAAGCCACATATCTATATCAGCTCGGAGCAAGATACTACTGGGGCGACGACAATACCGAACGCGACCTTGACAAAGCCATAGAATACTTGCAGAAGGCAGCCGACATGGGGCACGACAAGGCGCAAAACCTACTGGGCGTCTGCTTCGAGACGGGCGAAGGCGTTGAGCAAGATTACGATAAGGCGATAGAACTATACAACAAGGCATCCAAGCAAGGAAACGAATACGCGCTATACAATCTTGCATGCTTTTACGAGAAAGGCGAAGGTGTTGAGCAAGACTTCGAGAAGGCTGTAGAACTATACTCCGAAGCTGCACGCCGAGGACACTCAAAAGCTCAACTGTGCTTAGGCACTCTCTATTATTACGCAGACTATGGCGTTGAGCAAGACTATGGCAAAGCGGCCGAATGGTACAAAAAGGCTGCAGAGCAAGGCGATGACGAGGCACAATTCAATCTCGGCTACTGCTACGAAAACGGCACAGGCGTTGAACAAGACTACGAGAAGGCTGTAGAATGGTACGTCAAGGCTTCGGAGCACGACAATACCGATGCACTATACAGACTGGCAGCATGCTACCAAAACGGCACAGGCATAAAGCAGAACCTACAGAATGCCTTCGAGCTGTTCAAGATAGCTGCCGAACTGGGCGATGCCGACTCACAAACAAAATTGGGCACATTTTACGAAAATGGCATGGGCGTTAAGAAAGACATCAGTCTGGCAATAGAATGGTACAACAAGGCTGCCGAACAGAACGACGCTACTGCCCAGTATATGCTGGCATTACACTACGACTTC
>JBGUGY010000449.1:0-4919 GCA_045111775.1 Bacteroidaceae bacterium
GATGAGGAGGGGACCACATATAAAAATCTGGCAAAGAAAGGCGCGGTGGTCGTTATTTTAATTGATGTAAACAATGATATTGATGGCGTCGTAGCCGATACTGTTGTTGTGGCAGATACGATTTCTGCCGATGCTGCATCTGCTGTGTGTAAGCAGGAAAATGACAGCATTTATGAAGTTTTTTTCAGGAGTGTAGACTACCATTCAGTTACAGATTACAAGAATGCAACTGCTGCCGAGGTTCAGACTTACGACCGAACCGTAACATACGCCAACGGACAGAAGACGAAGCTTCGCAGTTTCTTGTGTAAGAAAAGCATCGAATATTACGACAAGAGTTATAAGCCGATATGTGTTGTCAGCGACACTCTTACGACGGCGTGCCTAAGAGAGTATCCTAACGGCGGAAAGCTTATTGTGACTACGATGCCGCTCGTCTTTACAAACTACGGCGTTATGGACTCCGACGCGCGCAAACTGTCGGAATACATGTCTTCGTTCTTCAAGGGCAGAAAACTGTATCGCCTGTACGAGGAGAAGGACAAAAATATCATGATGGAAGAAGAGGACGGCGACTTTAAGTACATCATGTCGCAGCCGCCGCTTAAATGGGCTTTCTACATCATTCTGGGGCTGCTGGTTGTTTACATGGTATTCAACTCGCGCCGCCGCATGAAGGCTATCCCTGTGCATAAGATAGACGAGGATACAACGCTCCAGTTTGCCAAGGTTCTCGGCACGTTCTACTATCATCAGGATAATCATGTTCCGTTCTTGATGAAGAAGTACGACAAACTGAAATCTACCCTTCAGAGCCGCTACGGCTGGGATGTTGAAAAGATGGAGGCATCAGACCTGATAAACCGACTCTACGTCATCACAGGAATAAAGAAAGAACGCATTGCCAAGCTGTTTATCCTCATTCGCGAGTACAGACAGGATGCGCATATAATCTCGGCAAAAAAAGACATAATTGAATACATCGAAATAATTAAAGAAATAGAAAAGAATTTAGACTGATAAACAATATGGAAGAAATATTTGAAAGCAGAGTGAACCTCGAGGAGTTTGCTCAGAGATTCGAACATTTGAAGGAGAATATCGGCAACATCATCGTCGGTCAGGAAGAGACGGTAGACATCATGCTCACCGCCATTCTTGCCAACGGACATGTGCTGCTCGAAGGCGTTCCGGGCGTTGCCAAGACGCTGCTTGCGCGCCTCGTGGCACGTCTGGTAGATGCGCAGTTCAAGCGCGTGCAGTTTACGCCCGACCTCATGCCGAGCGATATTCTCGGAACAACGGTGTTTAACATGCAGAAGAGCGAGTTCAGTTTTCATCGCGGACCGGTTTTCAGCGACATTCTGCTTGTCGACGAGATAAACCGTGCGCCTGCCAAGACTCAGGCTGCCCTCTTCGAGGTTATGGAGGAGCGTCAGGTTACAATCGACGGCAACAGCTACGAGATGGGCGACTTCTACACCGTCATCGCAACGCAAAACCCTGTTGAGCAGGAAGGAACGTACAAACTGCCAGAGGCTCAGCTTGACCGCTTCTTGATGAAGATTACCGTTGGATATCCGTCGGTAGACGACGAGGTGCAGATAATGGAACGCCATCAGGCTGGCAACATCTCCGTGAAGCTCGAGAACGTTCAGCCGATACTGACAAAAGACGAGCTTCTGAAGTTCCGCAAGTTGGTCGGCGAAATCTATCTCGACAGCTCGCTTCTGCGCTATATTGCCGAGATTATCCAGCAGACCCGAACAAGCAAGTCGGTCTTCCTCGGAGCATCGCCTCGTGCATCAATAGCAATTATGCAGAGCTCGAAGGCCTACGCCATGCTTCAGGGACGCGATTTCGTTACTCCGGAAGACATTAAGTTTGTTGCTCCGTACGTTCTTCAGCACCGCATCCAGCTCGATGCCGAGGCCGAGATGGAAGGCTTGGGAGTGGTTACGGTCATCAAACGACTTATCGACAAAGTTGAAGTTCCAAAATAGTTTTTGATGTCGCTGTTTTTTACAAAACGATTCTATATTGCGGCGTGGCTGATAGTGCTTCTGTTCGTTGCCGCCTACATCTACAGTCCGCTGTTTGTGCTTGCCAAGATTGTGTTCGGGCTGGCATGGATTGCCGTGGGCTACGACATCTGGCAGATGTACTGGCGCAACGGCGAGATGTACGGACGGCGCGAGTGTACTGAACGCTTCAGCAACGGAGACGAGAACCAGGTGCAGATATCGTTCTGCAACCCTTATCCGTTCAGGGTGGGCGTTGAGATTATCGACGAGGCTCCCGTGCAGTTTCAGCTGCGCGACCTTATGCTTGTCTGCCGCCTTGCCGCCAACGCGGAGAGGACGATTGGCTACACCGTTGTTCCGAAGAGGCGCGGCGAGTACAAGTTCGACCGCATCCGCATCTTCTTCACCTCTCCGCTGGGGCTGGTCATGCGCCGCTTCACCATGGGCGAGAGTCAGACGGTAAAGGTATATCCGTCGTACACGCGCCTTTCAAACTACGCCTTTCTTGCCATCCGCAAGAATCTTCGCGAGTACGGAATAAAGAAGATCCGCCGCGTGGGTGTGGATACCGAGTTTGAACAGATAAAGGACTATGTTATCGGCGATGAGTACCGCAACATAAACTGGAAGGCGAGTGCCCGAACAGCCCAGCTGAAGGTGAACGTTTATCAGCAGGAACGCTCGCAGGACATCTATTGCATAATAGACAAGGGCAGAATGATGCAGCAGAGTTTCGACAAGATGTCGCTCCTCGAATATGCCATAAACTCGGCTTTGTCACTCTCTTACGTTGCTGTGAAGAAGGAGGACAAGGCCGGACTCGTAACCTTCTCCGACCAGTTCGACACCTTTCTGCCGCCGGCAAGGGGAATGGTTCAGATGCACCGCATGATGGACAGCCTCTACCGCCAGCAGACAATCTTCTCGGAGAGCGACTATTCGGCTCTTGCCGTGCATTTCCTCTCAAAGGTTACAAAGCGCAGTCTGATAATTCTTTACGCCAACTTCGCCACCGCCCACACCATGAAGCGCGAGTTGCCGTATTTGCGGCAGATTGCCGGACGCCACCGTCTTGTGGTCGTAATCTTTGCCGACAGCAGCCTGCGCAGTTTTGCCGACGGCAAGGCGAGAAACGACGAGGAATACTTCCAGCGATTGCTTGCCGAACGCTTCATCGACGAGAAGAAGAACATCATTGCCAAGATGCACCAGATGGGCATCGACACAGTTTATACAACGCCCGATAATCTGTCGGTCGATATGATAAACAAGTACTTGCAGATTAGGCACTTCTGATGCCGCCCTCTGCCAAGTTGCGAAAAAGTGAACACTTGCATTTTTAGTATTATAGAATGGAGATATTGATTATGGTTTTAACGCCCTCGGCTCCGTGGATTGAATGGACAATTCAGCCACAGATGGCGGTGGCAGATGAGATAAGCTATAAGATAAAAGGCAGTCCGAAGGAGAACGACGAGGCTCTGTCGGAAGACGAACTGCAACTTGTGCAGATGTGCAACTCAATAAATCCGGCGGCACTCTACAACAGTTTTGCCGACAAGAAGAAATATCGCCGTCAGACCGACTTTGAAGAGAAGGCCGACGACGATATACGCAAATATGTGCACACATACGCCGATGCCAAGCTGGGCAAGTGCATCGAGACGGCCTTTGCCCTCGGTGTACCTATGTTCGTAAGGCGAAAGCACATCGACGGCATTTACATAGATAAACAGCTAACTCTTAACGACGAACTTAATCCCCTCATCGGCTTCCACAAGGGTGAGGAGACAACCAAGTATGTCCTTCAGTTCGAATATCCTGACGACGAGCACACCGTATGCACTCCAAGCCAGTGCAAGTGGGTTGTGCTCAACGAAGAGCCGGGACTGGTGCTCGAGGACGACACGCGCGTGTTCACGCTTCCCGAAGGCTTTTCGGGCAAGAGAGTAAAGCCGTTTCTTGCCAAAGAAGCCATCATGGTGCCGTCGCGCACCGAGAGGGAATACTTCCGCAAGTTTGTGTGGAAAAACGTGTCGGATGCCGATCTCGACGTGTCGGGCTTCGAACTCGACAACGTGGAGGTGGAGCCAAAATCGTTCATCATTCTGAACCGCAGCAAGAAGGGCGACCCTACGCTGAAACTCTGCTTTCAGTACAGCAATCACATTGTCTACACCAACAACGCGCAGAAGCGTTTCGTGTCGTTCAAGGAGCAGGACGAGAGCTTCAGATTCCTCTGCATCGACCGCCAGTTCGACAAGGAACAGGCGGCTACCGAGGCCGTTGTGGCACTTGGCTGCACACCTGCCGAAAACACGTTCTTTCAGCTCGATTACACGCCGCAGCGCAACAAATGGTGTCAGCTGATGGAGTGGTACAGAAACAATCGCGAGGTGCTTGCGGCTGCCGGCGTGGCTCTTATCCAGAAGCGAATGTCGCCGCAGGTCTTTCTGGACGATTTCAAGATAGAGCAGGGCTTCAGCAAGCTGAACGACTGGTTCGAACTGCATCTCACCATCAGGCTCGACGACAAGCGTGCGATAACCATCGGCGACATACGCGAGAACATCCTCAACGACAATCCCGAATATCTGATGCCCGAGGGCGACATCTTCATAATCCCCGACGAACTGATGGCGCAGTATGCCAAGGCGATGCTCGTGGCGCGCCGTGGAAAGCGCGGCGGACTGCTTGTGCATCGCAGCGCGTGGGGGCAGACCGACCTTCAGACCGACGACACCGTAGACGAGGTTGCCGATGCGCCCGTTCCGTCAGCCCTGAAAGCCGAACTGCGCTCGTATCAGACCGAGGGCTACCGGTGGATGTACCGCCTTCAGCAATACAACTGCGGTGCGTGTCTTGCCGACGATATGGGCCTCGGAAAGACTCTCC
>JBGUGY010000450.1:0-2435 GCA_045111775.1 Bacteroidaceae bacterium
TCAGATTCTAACTTGTAAGATATACCTGAATTCCCGAATGTGATGATGTCGCTTTCGGGATTTTTATCTGCAATAGTTTGATAATCATCGATAAAACATACCGAATCGAAAATATTTTCTATCTTTGCACCATTTTAGAGTAGAAAGGTAATTATTTTATCAAATCATAAAAATGAAAAAACTATTTTTAACGATGGCTTTCGCAGTCATTGCGCTAAATGCCGCAGCACAGAATGATGCAGTCAAGAATGATCATGTTACTTTGAAGGCTGGTTTGGGAAGGGCTACTTGCTACCGAAACAGTAGCCATTACGATCCGTGCGACGATGTAGTATATATGTTTAAGGTAGGTTTGGGCTTCGACCACCATTACAGCAGAGTTGTCGGCATTGGATATTCCCTGAATCTGCATGTCAGATATGCTGGCGGTTGTAGCGATTATTACGGCGGGGGAAGTAATAACGATGACAGCGAGTATTTGTACGATTTTGTTGCGCCGATACATATCAATCTGTATCCGAGCAAGCATTGGGTTCTGAGCTCAGGCTTGTATTGCTCAATCTCGGCATCGCAAGGCTTTGATTCTGATGTCGACTTTGGTTATATCACAAGTGCGCAGTATCAGTTTAACAGCGGCTTGTTCATAGGACTGGATGCGAGCCTTGGATTTATTCCGAAAAGAGATGACGATAATGCAGGAAACCGCACGGCAAGTATGTTCATAGGCTTTGCTTTCTGATGTTTTTTTGCTGAAACAGAAAAATGTTATTATATTTGCAGCGCATTTTAAGTAGAATTAGTTAAACAGTTAAAATTATCAAATCAAACCAAATGAAAAAGTTTTTATTGATGATGGCTTTCGCAGTCATCACTTTGAGTGCCGCTGCACAGAAGAGCGGTTTCGACGTAAAGGCTGGTTTCGGTCTTTCAAGTTACATGGGCGATGCTGCTGATGGTGCAGATGCTAAGTTCAACTGGAAGGTTGGTGCAGGCTACGAGATTCGTATCAACAAACTTATCGGCATTGAGCCTTCTCTTATGCTTAACTGCAAGGGTGCTGAGTACTCTTGGTGGGAAGGTAACAGAAAGTTTACTACAACCAACAACTTGCTTTATCTTGAGATGCCGGCAATGTGTAACTTCCACCTTAACAGAAACTGGGTGCTTGGTGCTGGTATTTACTGCGCTTACCTTGTAGACGATGACGACAGAGACTTCGAAAATTTCGATACCGGATTTCGCTTTGGTGGTAAGTATCAGTTCGATAGCGGTTTCTTCCTCGGTCTTGATGCCTCATTCGGCGGTGTAGATTTGGATAAGCACTACGATGCTCAGAACATCACTTTCGGCACAGTAGTTGGATTCGCATTCTAAATTCATAACTTAAGAGTCGCCTTGGTTTAGGCGGCTCTTTTTTTTGATAATAATTATGAAGAAACTATTTAATGCAATCAGAAAATCCGATTTAGAAACGGTTAGACAAATTATTCTGAAACAGCCAGAACTGGTAAACTGTGTGGCAAAGCAGCCGCCAAAGAAAGACGACGGGCAGTCGCCGCTGCAAGTGGCTCTGAAAACAGGTAATAATGACATTGCCGAATTTCTTATCGATAGTGGGGCAGATGTTAACTTTATTGAAGACGAGTCGTGCTGTAACGAGTGGAGAACGCCCGTTCTTCATGACGCAATAAACTGTGCCGTGATGCAGAGCCGGTGGAACTCCAACGGTCGTGATGGATTCCATGTTTTCTCAACAAAAGAAAAGGCATCGACATCTCTTTCTATTCTGAAGAAGATGATAGCCGTCGGAGCCGATGTAAATGCGCTCGATTCCTGCGGAAATTCGTGCATATGGCGGTTTACATTGCAGGCAAACCAGATTTTGCCACAGTATATCTATGCCGAACATCGGGAATGTGGCGACCGCGTTTTTACGGCTGAATTACACGAGGATTTAAGACAGATACTAACAGCATTGAGAGATGCAGGAGCTGATGTAAACTATAAAAGACCCAATAGGGGAGCAATCCGCGACGTTTTTCGCGAAGGCTCTATTGCCGTGTTGTTCAAAGAGGTATTTGGATAGCTCGTTTTATGTCCTCAAAATTGTGTCTTACTTTCCGGCAGCAATACTTTTATTTTCGGGCAAAAAGCCTGTTTAATGTGGCGTAAAAAGGGGAAATAGTTGTATCTTTGCAGCCGCAATTTTAATATTTGAAGAAACAAGAATGATGAGAAAATTATTATTGATGATGGCTTTTGTGGCTGTCTCATTTAGTGCAGCCGCGCAGAAGGGCAATTTCAACGTTAAGGCTGGTTTGGGCGTGGCAAACTGGTTGAGCGACGAGGGCTATGAAGAGAATTGTAACTACAAACTTAACTGGAAAGTTGGAGCAGGCTTCGAGTTCCGCGTCTGCAAACTTATCGGCATAGAG
>JBGUGY010000451.1:0-6019 GCA_045111775.1 Bacteroidaceae bacterium
TGAATATCAGCGTAGCGGCAAGGCATACGATGCCAATGGCGATGGGGTAGCGTTTAATGTATTCTTCGTATTTTCTGAACAGAAAACCTATTCCCATAAAGAAGATGCCCATCAAATCGCGGTATCCGCCTTGGTTTATGCATCTGTACTTAATTCCAAATCCGAATTTAAAGAGAACGAAAACATACGCGGTTATGCAGATGGCGCACACAACGCACGTCTCGTTTAGTCTGATATACGGAACTTTCTTGAACAGTTTGAACAGAACGAGATAGCCGATGCTTGCCACCAGCAATGCTCTGAAAAACCAGAATGCCGACAGAAGGAAGACATCGTATCCGCCCATCGTGAAGATGATGTCGACGAAACTCTGCAACATCTGTTTTGCGTTTAGCGGATGCGTTACTCCTCCGCCCGGATTGCCGAAATGCTCGTTCAGAAAACCCGTCGCAAAAAACAGCGGATTAAGCAGAAGAATGACTACGCTCCACTTTACGAAAGGAATGTAAAGGCTTTTCACACGCTTCTTTATGAAGGTGATTTCATCGTTCAGATACTTTGTGCTGAAGAAATACCCGGCGGTTATGAAGAACAGCGGCATGTGCCACAGATAGATGAAATTCATCAGATAGTGCGGACTGTCGGCATGTCCTATAACCATGCAGATAATGGCGAGAGCCTTGCATATCGAAATTGTGGTATTTCTCATTCTGTTGGATAGTTATTCAACAAACTTGTCGTTTGTCAGTTGTGGAGCCGTTGCCGTTTTGTCAATCAGTTTCTTGCCTTTCATCCATTCTGTTGGCGCGTCGATGTCTTTTTGCTGCATCTTTACAGCCTCGTGACCCTTAATCGAAAGCGTATCAACAACATTCTGTTCCAATCCAAGATGCTTTGCCACGTATTTCGACCATTCGTTGTACGGATGGCTGTTCATGTATTTTACGGCAAGATTGTAGCCCTTAATCAAGTTCCTGATTTGCTCTTCCTTCTTGCTGATGCTTTCTTTGCTGAAAATCATTCCGTCGGTGCAGACTGACAGGTCGCTGCTGCTGATAATCGCTCTGTCGCCGGCAATCAGAGGTAGCTGCGCATACGGTTCGGGCAGAAGGGCGGCATCAACCTGCGAGTTCTGAAGCATCTGCAGTCTTATAACCAGATTGTTAATCTGAACTTTGTTTGCGTCTTCAGGACCGTATTTAGCCGTGGCGAGCGATTTGTCTACGATATAATCTACAGCCGAGTGGCGCGTCATGGCAATCAGACGCTCTTTTATGTCCTTCACGTTCTTCAGACGGAGGTCGTGAGGAGTGATGAGCGTATATTTGTTCTCGAGAGCCATCACAAAGTAAAGTTCGCGCTTGTTGTTAAGCAGAATTGCTCTCACGACATCTGTGCTCATACCGTCGACGGTTGCGTTTGCAAAGGCGGTATCAGCATCGATGGCTGCTTCATATCTTATGAGTTTGATGTCTGCTTTCAGCGAGTCGTAAATGCCCAGTTGCTGAGCCACATAGAACGGAATGGTGGCAGAGATAGGCACGAGGGCGACTTTCAGACTTGTTGAGTCGTCGGCTTTCGTTGTTTTTGTTTCGTTTTTCTTTGTTTCCTTGCTGCAAGCCGCAGCCAAAATTGCTATAATGAGAAATAAATATGGCAGTCTCTTCATATAGTTTCTAATACGAACTAAAGGGCAACCCACTTTTTTGCGGGTCACCCTTATTATTATTTTATCTGTTTGTAGAAGAATGAGTATTTATTACTCACCCTTGATTGCTGCTACACCTGGAAGAACCTTACCCTCGATAGCCTCAAGAAGAGCGCCACCACCAGTTGAGATGTAAGAAACCTTGTCAGCCAAGCCGAACTTGTTTACGCATGCAACAGAGTCGCCACCACCGATGAGTGAGAATGCGCCCTCGGCAGTTGCCTGAGCGATAGCGTCGCCGATTGCACGGCTACCAGCTGTGAATGAGTCGCACTCGAATACACCAGCAGGACCGTTCCAAAGGATTGTCTTAGCACCCTTGATAGCCTCTGCGAATGCCTTCTGGCTCTCAGGACCAGCATCAACACCCTCGAAACCAGCAGGAACCTTGTTTGATGGGCAGTTGATGATCTCAGCACCAGCCTTAACGCTCATTGTACCGAAGTCAAGACCGTTAGTTGCAGTACAGTCAGTACCAAGAACAAGCTCAACGCCATTCTTCTTAGCCAACTCCTCAACGCCAAGAGCAACGTCAAGTTTGTCAAGCTCTACGATAGAATCGCCGATCTCACCATTGTGAGCCTTAGAGAATGTATATGTCATACCACCGCAAAGGATGAGTTTGTCAACCTTGCCAAGAAGGTTCTCGATGATACCAATCTTAGAAGATACCTTAGAGCCACCCATGATTGCAACGAATGGGCGCTTGATGTTTGAAAGAACGTTGTCAACAGCCTGAACCTCTTTCTCCATAAGGTAGCCAAGCATCTTGTTGTCAGCATCGAAGTAGTCTGCGATAACTGCTGTTGAAGCGTGCTTGCGGTGTGCAGTACCGAATGCGTCCATAACGTAGCAGTCAGCATAAGAAGCAAGAGTCTTAGCGAATTCCTTCTGCTTAGCCTTCATCTCCTTCTTAGCAGCCTCGTATGCAGGATCTTCTTTGTCGATACCTACTGGCTTGCCCTCTTCCTCAGCGTAGAAACGAAGGTTTTCGAGAAGAAGAACCTCGCCAGCCTTAAGAGCAGCAGCCTCAGCCTGAGCCTTAGCGCAGTCAGCAACGAACTTAACTGGAGCGTTAAGAGCAGCAGCAACAGCGTCAGAAATCTGACCAAGAGACATCTTAGGGTTTACCTTACCTTTTGGTTTACCCATGTGAGACATGATGATTAGAGCACCGCCGTCGTTAAGAATCTTCTTAAGTGTAGGAAGGGCACCCTTGATACGAGTATCGTCAGTAATCTTACCATTCTCATCCAATGGCACGTTGAAGTCAACACGTACGATTGCCTTCTTGCCAGCAAATTTGTAATTGTCAATAGTCATAATTTCTATTATTTAAATTTAAAATTAATTCTTTGTTTTTTGTTGCCACAAAAGTAAAAATTAACTATGAATGTGTGTATTAAAAAATGTATAAAAAGTGCTGTTCGGCTTGAAAAATGAAATTTTTTATTCCGTTTTTCTTACTTTAAATTCTGTTTTGTAATGCTTGCATAGCATTTTTAAACCGCACTTGTCGCACAACGGCTTCCGAGCTATGCAGGTATATCTGCCGTGCAAAATAAGCCAGTGGTGTGCCTTTGGAATAATATCGTCGGGTATGTTTTTGGTCAGTTCCATTTCTACGCTGTAGGGCGTGGTGCACTTGTCCGAAACGAGTCCGATTCGGTGGCTAACCCTGAACACATGCGTATCTACCGCCATTGTTGCCTTGCTGAATATTACGGCTTGGATAACATTGGCTGTCTTTCGCCCAACGCCCGGAAGTTTCATCAGCTTGTCGATGTCCGACGGCACTTCGCCGTCAAATTCGCTGACGAGCATATTTGCCATTCCGTGCAGGTGCTTTGCCTTGTTGTTGGGGTATGAAATGCTTTTAATGTATTCATATATGGCATCGGGCGTAGCCTCTGCCATTATCTGCGGCGTTGGCATGGCTTCGAACAGAGCCGGAGTAACCATGTTAACGCGCTTGTCGGTACATTGTGCCGACAGAATTACGGCAGTAAGTAGTTCGAAAGGATTGCCGTAGTGGAGTTCGGTCTCCACCACGGGCATCGTCTTTTCGAAGTATGCAATAAACTCTTTGTAGAGTTCTTTCTTTGTCATTGCTTAAAACCGTACCGTTTTCTGTATTCCATTGGCGACAAGCCCGTTTCCTTCTTTACATAGCGGCTCATATAAGAAAGGTCGGGGAAGTGGTACAACTCTACCAAGTCGGCGAGCTTGTATTGTGTTTCGCGAAGTTCTGCCTTCAGGTGGCTCAGAAGTTTGTATTCTATCAGCTTCTTAGGAGCCATGCCAATGTGTTCGTTGCATAGAACGAACAAGCGGTTCGACGTAATCATCAGTCTTTCTGAGTAGAAGCTCAGCTGATGTTCTTCTCTGAAGTTCTTGTTTACCAAGCGGATAAACTGTTCTATAATCTTCTGTCCCTTTCGGTTCTGTCCCGGGGTGCTGGCGTTAGACAGAGAGTAGAGTAGTGAGGTACTGCAAAGGCAGTTGCCCATAACGCGCTCCTTGTCTTCGTAGGCATCAAGACGGTTTATTATCGCCTTGTAATAGTTGATGAACGACAGCAGGTGTCTGAACTGGTCTTTCGACATGCGCACAAATCGCTTGCTCTCGTCGTCGAGGAAGAATTGGTTGAGTTCCAGTCCGTCAGTTGTGCTTAGATATAGGTTGTAATTCAGTGTCAGGTCGAACATCTGAACATCGGGGCTGAACGATATCACGTTGATGACATCGTACGGACGAATCCAGAACCAACTGCATTTGTTGAGTGTATATACTGTATCGTCGTCGTTGTTCAGTTTGAACTTGATTTCGCCTCTGGTGCACAGCGTATAACTTAGGTGTGCCGGGCTTGTGTTGCCCAACTTGAGGCTGTGTCTGTTGAATTGCCTGATGTGGAAACTCTCACCTTCGCCTAGCGGGTCGTATATAAAGTTTTGCATTTTCTTTAGTTGACTGAAGTTCTGAATGTATTTGGAGTACAGCCTGCGTTGCGCTTGAAGAAGCGTCCCATGTACGAAACGTCAGGGAATCGGTACAGCTGGGCAAGCTCTTGCAGCGAATAGTCAGAATGCAAGAGGTCGTTTTTCAGCGAGCTCAGAATCTTAGACTCGATTATGCTCTTTGGCGACTCTCCGGTATAGTCGGAGCACAGGTTAGTGAGATAGTTAGGCGTAATCTTCAGTTTCTTTGCATAGAATTGCACCTTATGCTCCTCTCTGTAGTGTATGTCGACAAGATACATGAATTTCTCGATGATTGACGAGCCTTTGACCTTTGTTTCTTCGCGGCGGAAGTTCTCCAGTTTCTCGTGGTTATTCTTTCTAATGTCGTTGGCTATGGCGATGATAGCCGTGTTTACGAGGTTGCCAATAAGCATCGTGCGTCTCTTCTTTACAGGCATAATCATGGCACACTTTTTGTAGAGGAATACCATCTTTAGCAGACGCTTGAGGTTTACAGTCTCGTTTTTGTAAACTCTGTTGCTTCTGAGAATATGCTTAGCCTGAATACTTGCTCCCCTGAAGGCAATATCCGAGAATCCTTTGGTGATGAAGAAGCTGAAGGCAACCGCATCTTGGCTGTTGTAGATTCGGATAGTGTCTTTTGGAAACAAAATTAGCATATCGTTCTTTTTCAAATGATAAGTAACATTGTTTACGTCAATGTCAAATTCGGCAGAAACACAAAGATGAAACGACATGTTCTGTGTATTGAATGGTTTGTCATCGAAATCTTGCGCTCTGATTTTCTTTAGTAGAAATGAATCTGACGATTTTATTAATCCTGCAGTTGTAATAGCCATACTGTTTTTCAAATATCTATTAAGTTATACTAGTACTTTTTGCAAATATAAATATTTTTCGTTATAAAAAATAACAAAAAGGCAAAAAAATCATTTTTTTTTGATTTTAGTCGATTTTAGCCCCGATTTTTCATTTTTCATTGTGCTTTTTCTGGTTGTTCAGTTCGTTTTTTTATAATTCACAACTCAAAATTGACAATGAACAATTCAGAATTGACAGTTGACAATTGACAATTTTAAACTTGAAACTTGAAAATTTAAAGTTGAAAAGGCAGGGGATAATTCACAATTCACAGTTGACAATTCATAATTCATAATTCAAAATTGATAGTTTTGGATATATAGCGAATAATTATTGGCGTAAATATCCTTTTTGGTAAATACAAAATAGTGGGTAGGAAGAAGGTAGGAAGAATGTAGAAAGAAGGAAGCAAGATGGTAGCAAGACAGAAGATAGATTCAAGGTAGATTCAAGTAAGCCGGAAGGTACG
>JBGUGY010000452.1:0-11984 GCA_045111775.1 Bacteroidaceae bacterium
AAGCGCGTCGTTGATGTGCGTGTAGATGAACTGGCCGTATTTGCCGTGGTTCTCCATGCCCGTGCCTACGCAGCACCACATAGCCTCGTTAGGGGCTGAATAGTTGCGGTAGTGGCGCGGACGGGCCGAGGTGAAATAGACGTATCCGCCGTGCTCTGGATGCTGTGACGAGAGGATGTGGTTGAATGTTGCCAACTCGTAGAAATCGGCATACATCGCCTGTGGATTGGCACGGTGCAAATCTTCGGTGAGTTTCAGCATGTTGTTGGTATTGCAGGTCTCAGGACCGTCGATGTCGGTCACGAAATCCTGACAAGCCTCCTTGCTCGGAAAGTGTTCGCGACGGCTGTTTCCGCCAAGGGCGAGAGAGCGGTCGTTGGTCACGAAATCCCAGAAATTAAGGCTCGCGTTATGATATTCTGCATCGCCCGAAAGCTCGGCAATACGTTCAAAACCAACCACTTTTGGAACTTGTGTGTTGGCATGCATATTGTCGAGGCAGTCGATGTGCTGCGAAAGAGGGTAGAGGATGCGCTTGTGCGAGAATCGCTTGGCGCAGTCGAGATATTTCTTGTCCTTGGTGATGGCGTATGCATCTGCCAGAACCTCGTTCATACCGCCATATTCGGTGTGTAGAGCCTGCTCAACCTGCTCGTCGCTAAGATTTGCTGTTATCATCACAGCCCAGTCGCAGAAGCCGAGGAAGAGCTGTTTTGCGTCCTCGTTGTTGCAATAGAGCCACGCATCGCGCAAGCCTGCGTACATCTTGTGTATATTGTAGAACGGAACCCACGCTGAGTGGTATTTTCCGAAGTTACCTTCCTTGAATGTAGACCACAACTGCGCGCTGCCCGGAACACCGCCAACGTAGCCTTTTCCCCAGTCGGGATGATTCTTGGCGTTTGCCTCGGCACATTCCTTCAGTTCGGCAATCATGTATTCCATGCGCTTGCGGCATTCCTCGTCGCCTGTTGCCGCGTTTATGGCGAGGGCGGTGAGATAGTGTCCGCCTACATGTCCGTCAAGTCCGTCCCAGTTTGGGAACGACTTTGCCTTCGGGTTGAGTCCGGCTTCCTTTCGGTACGGAGCCAGAAGTCGGTCGGTATCGTATTTCAGAAGAGTTTGGATGTTAAGGTCTCGTGCGTGTTTCAGAACGCCGTCGAGAAGCGTTACATCGCCGAGGTTGAACTCGTCGTGATAGAGTTTTTCTTGTGCATGTGCCGAGGCGGCAAGCATAAATGGTAAAAGATAATAAAAGAATCTCATTTTCTGTTATTTAAAATTATAATAAATGCCTTTAGATATTTTCGGAATGTGTTATGGGGGAGATAACAAAAATGCCGAAGTCTTGCGCCGTTTTTGTGTGTGGGCGCAAAACCTTGGCATATTGTATTATTCGTCGTCGTCAAGTTCGTCGTCGTCTTGGTCGAAATCGAAGTCCATGAAGTCGAAGTCGCCGGCAAAGGCTGGCTCGGTAAACTCGTCGAGGCTTCGGCGGTCCTTCTTTGTAGGTCGTCCTGTTCCTCGTGCACGGTTCACGAAACCGCTAATCTTGTTCATCTCGAGCAGTTCGTACTGGTCTGGTCGAGTAACGTTTTCCAGCACATCTGGAATCAGCTTTGCTCCGACGCGCTTTTCTATGGCCTGCTTTATGCGGAACGAGTAGGTGATAGGCGGTTTCTTAACGTCAATCACATCGCCCACCTTAACTATTTTCGAGGCTTTAAGCGTTGTTCCATTGCTCGAAACTCTGCCTTTCTTGCATGCCTCCGAAGCCAGCGTGCGCGTCTTGAAGATGCGCGCAGCCCACAGCCACTTGTCGAGTCTTGCTTCCATTGTGCTTTATTTGTTGTTGAACTGGTTCATTGTTATGTTTATGCCGGCAAGGCAGAATGTCTTGATGGCTTCGATGGCAACCTGTGCGCGCTCTTCAACGGTCTTCTCGTCGTCGGCGTTGAATCTGCCAAGCACGAAATCGACCTGCGCACCCTTCGGAAAGTCGTTTCCGATGCCGAATCTCAGTCGGGCATAAGCCTGCGAGCCTACGCATGCCGTAATGCTTTTCAAGCCGTTGTGTCCGGCCTCGCTGCCTTTCTGCTTAATGCGTATTGCGCCCACCTCGAGCGACAGGTCGTCGACGATTATCAGCACGTTCTCGAGCGGAATGTTCTCCTTCTGCATCCAGTAGCGCACGGCTCTTCCGCTTTCGTTCATGTAGGTCGATGGCTTTAGCAGCAGCATCTGCGCGTTCTTCACGTTTAGTTGTGCCGTTGCTCCGAGATGGTTCGACTCAAAAGAAATATTGGACGCCTTAGCGAGGGCGTCCAATACTCTAAATCCTATGTTGTGGCGGGTTCCAGCGTACTCTGTTCCGATGTTGCCCAGCCCTACAATCAGATACTTCATTTAACGAGTGTTCGTTGTGATTACTTGTTAGCCTCTGCAGCAGAACGAGCGTTACGTGTCATCTTAACACCGCAAACAACAACCTCCTTAGAAGTTACGATCTCAAGACCGTCGAATGAAAGAGCAGCAACCTTGATAGTCTTACCAAGAGCAAGTGAAGTAACGTCGATGTCAAGCTTCTCAGGAATCTGGCTGTAAAGAGCCTTAACCTTAAGCTTGCGAACCTGTGCAACCAACTTACCACCGGCCTTAACACCTTCTGCAAGACCATTCAGCTTGATAGGAACCTCCATTACGATTGGTTTGTCCTCAGTTACCTGATAGAAGTCGATGTGAAGGATGTTGTCCTTTACTGGGTGGAACTGAATCTCCTTAAGAACTGCCTTGCACTCCTTGCCGTCGATGCTAAGGTTTACAACGAAGATGTCTGGAGAGTAGATAAGGTTACGAACAGCTGCGTTAGTTACAGAGAATGCAGTTGACTTAGGATTGCCGTTCTCGTCCTTCTCTACGCCGTACAATACACAAGGAATCATGTCGCCCTTGCGAAGTTCGCGTGTACCCTTCTTACCAGTCTCGGTTCTCAAAGAACCTGCTACGTTAATTGATTTCATAATTAAATGTGTTACTCTAAATTAGTAAATTAAAAACTTTGCTAATTCGCCATCACACGGAATTTCACCATAAGATGTGCTGAAAAGCGGCGCAAAGATACTGAAAAAAAAAAGAACCACCAAGAATAAGTGGCTCTTTTTAATTATGTTTCATCAGAAATCGATGTCGATTTTAATCTCGTCAGACAGAGGATTGTCGTTTGCCGCGTTCTCGGCTGTCTTAGCCTCGGCAACGCCGTTGTCCTTATCGCTCTCGCGCGAAGGGCATGCACCCTGACGTTCCTCGATGTACTTTATCAGTTCGTTAAGGCCGTTCTTGAATTTCTCGAAGTCCTCTTTGTAAATAAAGATTTTGTGTTTCTCAAAGTTCACCTGAGCCGATTCGCCCTCGCCTGTGATGACTTTCTTGCTCTCGGTGATTGCAAGAAACATCTCATCCCTGCGGTTTTTCTTAACATCCATGTAATAGATTCGCTTTCCTGCCTTAATTGCCTTTGAGGCAATTATGTCAAGATCGCTCTCCCTGAATCCATTTTTTTTCTTGCTTTCATCCATAATTATTAATTCGATTTTTGGTTTTCGCCTCCAAAGTTGGCACTTGTTTTAAGAATTCACAAGAATTTATTAAAGAAATTGCATTTAAGTGGTCATATTTCACGGATTTTCATTATTTTTGCAAACCAATATTAACATTCAATTTAGAGAAATTATGATTAATAGAGTTCTAATCCGCCTAAAAGCGGTTCAACTTGTCTATGCTTTCTATCAAAACGGAAGTAATAATCTAGATGCAGCGGAAAAAGAGTTGTTCTTCAGCTTGTCAAAGGCCTATGATCTTTACAAGTATCTTTTACTCCTAATGGCTGAGATTACACGTTTTGGCAGACACAACGTAGCACAACTTGAGCAGAGAGCTGTAAATACTCATAGTGGTGAGACTTACAGCCATAAGTTTATCGACAACAGATTTATTGCGCAGCTTGAGAAGAACAAGCAGCTGATTGAGTTTCAGGAGACACAGAAAAAGAACTGGATTGGCGAGGAAGCCTTCATCCGCTCAATGTACAAGCGTATAATTTCAAGCGATATCTATCAGGAATATATGGCTTCTGAGGAAAATTCCTACGAGGCTGACCGCGAGGTGTGGCGCAAGCTCTACAAGAACATCTTTTACAACAACGAGGAGTTGGAGGGCGTTCTGGAGAACATGAGCCTTTACTGGAACGATGACAAGTTCATTGTCGACACCTTCGTTCACAAGACTATCAAGCGTTTCGAAGAGGCTAACGGCGAGGATCAGGAACTTCTTCCTGAATACAAGGCCGACGAGGACAAGGAGTATGCAAGAGCCTTGTTCCGCAACGCCATCGAGAACGACGGAACATACCGCGACATCATTGCCGCACACTCACGCAACTGGGAGTTCAACCGCATTGCCTTCATGGATATGATTATAATGCAGTTGGCAATCTCTGAGATTCTTACATTCCCTAACATCCCGGTTAATGTAACAATCAACGAGTTTGTCGAGATTGCCAAGTTCTACAGCACTCGCAAGAGCGGCATGTTCGTAAACGGAATGCTCGACGCCATCGGCAAGTCGTTGCGCGAGCAGGGACAGATTAACAAGAACTAATCAATAATTTTAAATAATAAAACAAATGAATAGCCTTACAATTTTACTACAGGCTGCCGGCGGTGGCGGTATGCAGATGATTATTATGATGGTTGTAATCTTTGCCATCATGTATTTCTTCATGATTCGCCCACAGCAGAAAAAGCAGAAGGAGATTAACCAGTTCAGAAACACACTCGAGGTTGGCAGCAATGTCGTTACAGCCGGCGGAATCTATGGTACTGTCCGCTCAATCGAGAACGATAATACCGTTATCGTAGAGATTGCAAGAGACGTGCGCATAAAGGTTGACAAGGCATCGGTTTTCCCTGATGCAACTGCTACTCATGACAATGCAAAATAATTAAGTTGTGAATATATCACTTGTCGGAGTGACAAGAAAGTTAAGGCGGATTCTCTTTGTAAGAAGATATAAGGATGTCTTGATTTTCTTGTCATTCTTGTTTGTATCTGCAGCCTTCTGGCTCTTCCTTGCCCTTGGCGAGGAAAACCAGATAGAACTTGAGGTTCCTCTCAGGCTTAACGGCGTGCCGCACAATGCCGTCGTGACCTCGGAGTTGCCTCCTAAGATTCGCGTGCAGGTAAAGGACCGCAGCATAGAGCTGCTTGCCTATCGCTACGGAATAACGTTGCGCCCAGTTGTGCTTGAGTGGTCTGAATACGAGAGTCAGGGCTTGCATCCAAAGGTGCTTATGGCTGATGTTCAGCGCAAGGTGGCTTCGCAGCTTATGTCGTCAACGCGCATAATGCAGATTAAGCCCGATACGCTCGACTTCATATATACCTACGGAACGTCTAAGCGTGTGCCTGTTGTCTTCGACGGAGAAATCGAGACTGGCTCGCAATTCTATGTCGTTAAGATGGAATTCAGCCCCGACTCGGTTCTTGCATACGCTCCGCAAGACCAGCTCTCGCAGATAAGAGAGGCTGCAACGAAGAAGATTTTGCGCTCGAACGTAACCGACACGATAACCTTCATGGCAGAACTCAGGTCGCCAAAGGGCGTGAAATACAGTCCCGACAGAGTTCGTGCAAAGTGTTATGTTGATATGTTTACCGAGAAGACCGTCGATGTTCCTGTTGAGGGCGAAGGCTTTCCGAACGGATATGTTCTGCGCACTTTTCCATCTAAGGTCCGACTTACGTTTCAGGTTGGTGTAAAGGAATACAACTCGGTAGATGCAAGCAGTTTCAAGGTTGTGGTTAAGTATGCCGATGTAAAAGACGGCGGTCATAACGACAAGTGCATTCCGCAGGTTGTATCGATGCCGCAGGCTGTTAGACGTCTGAAAATATCGCCAGATAAAATTGACTATCTGATAGAGAGAAAATTATGGAGATAATTGGCATAACCGGCGGAATAGGCAGCGGAAAATCGGTAGTGGCGCACGTCTTCCGTGCCATGAACCGTCCTGTTTACGATTGCGACAGCAGGGCAAAGGCTGTTATGACAGAGTGCGCTGAACTCAGAAGAAAACTCTCCGAGGCTCTTGGAAGTGAGGTCTACAATGCCGGCGGAACGATAAACAAGCCGTTTCTTGCATCCTTTCTGTTTGCTTCAGAAGAGAATGTCTCGCTTGTAAATTCCATAGTCCATCCTTTCGTTAAGAAAGATTTCTTGAATTGGGTTCAGAAACATAGTTCTTATAATAAGGTGTATATGGAATGTGCCATTTTGTACGAATCGGGCTTCGACTCGCTTGTTGACAAGGTTATTGCCGTAACAGCCCCCGAATCTCTGCGTTGCGAAAGAGTTATGAGGCGCGACGGCATCACGTCAGAGCAAGTCCGCCAGCGCATTGAAAAGCAGATGGACGACAAGGAAAAATGCGAGAAGGCTGATTTTATCATCCATAATGACGAACGCAATAGCGTAATAAAGCAAATATTAGCAATAAGTTAGGCTCACTTTGGATTGCCTTGCCCCGATGCGGCGACGCAAATAAATATTGGTAGCGATTTGTCATTTATCAATATTTTATTATCTTTGCGAACCTAATTTTGAATAATTAAAATAAAAAAAAATGATACAAGGAATACTTGCAATTACCGGTAAACCGGGTTTGTACAAACTAATTTCGCACGGAAACAGAATGCTTATCGTTGAGTCGCTAACAGACAAGAAGCGTCTCCCAGCATACGGCACAGACAAGATTATCTCTCTTGCCGACATCGCAATGTACACTGATGCTGAGGAAGTTCCATTGAACGAGGTTCTGGCATCTGTAAAGAAGCACGAGAATGGCGCAGTTGCAGCCATCGACCCAAAGAAGGCATCTGCTGATGAGTTGAGAAACTGGTTCGCCGAGATTCTTCCAAACTTCGACCGCGACCGTGTTTACAACAACGATATCAAGAAGCTTATCAGCTGGTACAACATTCTTGTAAATGCCGGCGAGGACGATTTCTCTTCTCCAGAGGAGGAAAAGGCTGAGGAAAACGCATAACCTTCTGCCAATATTGTCTTTACATAAAGCATAAAAGGTATAAAGTCTGTCATTTTTGGCAGACTTTTTTGTTTGGTCGATAGTTTGAACGAAGCAAGATAGAAAAAACTTAAATTATCAAATTATGGACTTTAACAAACTAACAATCAAAAGTCAGGAAGCGGTGCAGGAAGCACTTAATCTGGTTAGACGAAACGGACAGCAGCAGGTTGAGACCGCTCATCTTCTGCTCGGAGTCCTGAAGGTCGGAGATAGCATTGTTAACTTCCTTTTCCAAAAGCTGGGTGTGAACAGCAGGCTCATTGAGCAGCTTGCTGAAAAACAAATGCAGTCATACCCAAAGGTAAGTGGTGGCGAACCATACATTTCGCGCGAGACAGAGGCTGTTCTCAACGATGCCATAGACGTGGCTGGCAAGCAGAGCGACGAGTTCGTAACGCTCGATTCTATAATCATTTCGCTTTTCAGAGTGAAGAGTCCGGTGGCTTCAATCCTGAAAGATGCCGGAGTTACCGAGAAGGAGCTCTTCGCGGCAGCAAAAGAACTGAAGCAAGACCGAAAGGCTGATTCGCAGACTGCCGAGGAAACTTATCAGTCGCTTAAGAAGTATGCAAAGAATCTTATTGAAGAGGCTCGAAACGGAAAACTCGACCCAGTTATTGGGCGTGACGAGGAAATCCGCCGCGTTCTTCAGATTCTTTCGCGCCGAACAAAGAACAACCCAATATTGATTGGCGAGCCGGGAACAGGAAAGACCGCTATCGTAGAAGGATTGGCACACCGAATTCTTCGTGGCGATGTTCCTGAAAACCTGAAAAACAAGCAGTTGTACTCGCTCGATATGGGCGCGCTCATTGCCGGAGCAAAGTACAAGGGCGAGTTCGAGGAGCGATTGAAGGGCGTTGTAAACGAGGTGGCAAAGAGCGATGGCAACATCATTCTGTTCATCGACGAGATTCACACGCTTGTCGGTGCCGGAAAGAGTGACGGCGCGATGGATGCCGCAAACATCTTGAAGCCTGCTCTTGCCCGTGGCGAACTTCGCAGCATCGGTGCAACCACTCTCGACGAGTATCAGAAATATTTCGAGAAGGACAAGGCGCTCGAACGCCGATTCCAACCGGTTCATGTCGACGAGCCTGACGTTCTCAGCTCAATCTCAATTCTGCGAGGACTGAAGGAGCGTTACGAGAATCATCACAAGGTGCGTATTCAGGACGATGCCGTAATTGCAGCCGTAGAGCTGAGCAACCGTTACATTTCGGACAGATTCTTGCCAGATAAGGCTATCGACCTTATGGACGAGGCTGCTGCCAAACTGCGCATGGAGCGCGACAGCGTTCCGGAGGAACTCGACGAGATTTCACGACGCTTGAAACAACTTGAAATTGAGCGCGAGGCAATCCGTCGCGAGGGCGACAACTCTAAACTCGACCAGCTGAACAAGGACATTGCCGAACTGAAGGAGCAGGAAACTGGTTTCCGCGCAAAGTGGGACAGCGAGAAGGATTTGCTTAACCGAATTCAGCAGGATAAACTGAAAATCGAGGAGCTCAACTTCGAGGCTGAAAGGGCTGAACGTGAGGGCAATTACGGAAAGGTAGCCGAAATTCGCTACGGCAAGCTAAAGGAACTCGAAAACGACATAAAGGCTGTTCAGGATAAGCTGAAAGACGCTCAGGGAGCATCTGCCATGATTAAGGAAGAAGTCACAGCCGACGACATTGCCGATGTTGTGAGCCGCTGGACTGGCATTCCGGTGAGCAAGATGTTGCAGAGCGAGCGCGAGAAACTCTTGAAACTCGAAGATGAGTTGCATCGTCGTGTAATCGGTCAGGAAGAGGCAATTACTGCTGTTGCCAACGTGGTGCGCCGCAGTCGTGCCGGATTGCAAGATCCGCGCCGTCCGATAGGCACGTTCCTCTTCCTCGGAACAACTGGAGTAGGAAAGACCGAGCTTGCCAAGGCTCTGGCAGAGTATCTGTTCGACGACGAGAGTCTGATGACTCGTATCGATATGAGCGAATATCAGGAGAAATTCAGCGTAACGCGTCTTATCGGTGCGCCTCCTGGATATGTTGGCTACGACGAAGGCGGTCAGCTTACCGAGGCAGTACGCCGCAAGCCTTATTCTGTTGTGCTTTTCGATGAGGTTGAGAAGGCTCATCCCGACGTATTCAACACGCTGTTGCAGGTGCTCGATGATGGTCGTCTGACCGACAACAAGGGCAGAACCGTAAACTTCAAGAACACAATCATCATCATGACCAGCAACTTGGGCAGTCAGCTGATACAGAACGAGTTCAGCAAGATTCGCGGTTTTGAAAACGACGAGCGCAAGGTTGCCGAAGTAACCGAGAATGCCAAGAATGCCGTTCTGGAGTTGCTGAAGAAGACCATCCGCCCAGAGTTCCTGAACCGAATTGACGAGACGATAATGTTCCAGCCTCTGAAGAAGAACGAAATCCGAAGGATTGTAGAACTGCAAGTCAAGGGCGTTGCAAACATGCTGAAGGACAACGGAATAGAACTCCGTCTGACCGACAGCGCGATAGATTTCCTTGCCGACGTAGGTTTCGACCCAGAGTTCGGAGCGCGTCCGGTAAAGAGGGCCATCCAGCACTTGCTGCTTAACGATTTGAGTAAGCAGATTCTGGCAGGAACGGTAAACCGCGAGAAGCCAATCGTGGTTGATTATCAGAACGAGAAATTGGTTTTTGAAAACTAATTAGCCACATAAAAATTAAGGGAGTAGAGTCGAAAGGCTTTGCTCCTTTTTTTGTTGTCTGGCGCTCAACTTCGGTTGTGCGGTCATAACTTTTGCAAATCGTTTTGCCATCGCCGAAAAAAGTGTTATCTTCGCACCACAAAAACAAAAAGGAAAAATGGATAATAAGACAACATGGAATGAGACCGTTGTGCTCATTGACTCTACATATTCCGATGCCGTAGCATTCAATCTCACCGTAAATTTTGAGCGTATGCTTAATCGCCGTATTCCGAAGGCTGATTTGGCTCACTGGCTCGACTGCGTGGCTCTCGACGGCGGATTGCGCGAGGGCGACAACAACATCGATGTTGTCTTTCTTCATCCCGACGAGAAGAAGGAACTCGACAATTTCTCGCCATCAGACTTTGAAAACGAACTGAACGACAAGGCTTTCAAGGATTCTTTGGGCGAGTTCAACCTCTATTCTTTCGGAAATGCCAAGATGACTGATTTCGGCGAGTTCTTCCTCGAAACGCTTCAGGTAATTGCCGATGCCAAGGAGGTTAAGCAACTCCTCGTTGTGGGCAATACCGAGACGAGTTTCGAAGATATCCGCAGTATTCTGAAAAAGGTTGACGGCAAGGATTGTACGCTTTTCGGCATGCAGCCGCTCATGCCCGGAAACTATCGTCAGGAGATTTTGGGATATTCTCTGATGAGCGCTTTGGGAATCAGCAGCGAAGAAATTGAACGCGCCAGATAAAAAAACAATTTTATATTCTTTTTTTAGCGAAAAATATAATACATTTGCACATTAAGTGTTATCTCATTATCCTATAATATAGAAACATGAATAAAAGATATTTGTTAACTCTTTTGTGCATATTACTATGTGGCGTAATTGTGTGTGCAAAAGTCCAAAAGAAAGAGAACCATAATATTTCAATCGATCCTAAGTATCCTATAGAACTGCTCGGGCAGACAATAAAGTATAACGGAAAGTACATCGAGATAAACGACAGGCACCTGCTTGTTTGTCCTAATCTCGAAGATTCTGTCTATTACAGTCGAAAATATGTCTACAGGTCGGTAAAAGAGGCTTTTCAGGAGATTCCTGACGAACTCACAACCGAGGGCGATATTTTCTTGTACCTTACGCCGGGCGTGCATTGGATCGACCAGCGTCTGCCTAACGAAAACAAGAACGTTAAGATGCAGATGCACAACGGCGTGCCTACGTCAATCACCTTTACTTGTCACGACCTTCACATCGTTGGTCTGAATCCAAATCCTGAGAACGTAGTTATTGCCGGAAACCGAGGCAACATGCGCGGTGCGGTGGGCGATTATGCAATGTTCTTTCTGCACACCGAAGGACTTTATATCGAGAACGTAACAATCGGAAACTACTGCAACGTAGCGCTGAAGTTCCCGTTGAACCACAGCCTCGACTTTGACCGAATAACATCGCAAAGCACTCAGGCGCAGCTCTGCATAGGACTCGTAAACCACATGTATGCCATCAACTGCCGATTTATCGGAAGCGAGAAGGCTACGCCGCCGATGGGACGCCGAACTCTGTTCAACAAGTGCTTCTTCGAGGTGGGCGATATGCCGCTTCCGCTCGATGCCGTGTTCCTGAACTGCGACATCACATGGCACTCTAACGATATTTTCAGAACGATGTACCATTCGGTATTCCTCAACTCAAAGATTTATACCGAATCAGCCTCAATATGGCAGTTCCACGAAAATCCGAATGCCTTCCTGACGATGGTTGACTGCGAGGTGCACGACGATGATTTTGACCGCACAAACATGGCGGACAAAGTCAAAACAATGGCTGGAAAATCGCGCTGCTACTTCTCTAACGTAAAGTACAACGGCGAGACGATGTCTCTGCCCGAGCTGGACGGCGGATTCGTAAAGGGCGGCGACTTGGCTAAGAATACCGATGTCCTGAGCGGATATTACTGCATTGTTCAGGACAGAAAGATATACAACACTTACGACTTGCTCTGCGGTACCGACGGATGGGACCCGATGGGCGTGAAGTCGTTCTTTACAAACAACAACAGCAAGGCAGTCAAGCCGTTCCGCTTTGCCGGAGCGATAGAGGTGCGCGGCAATGGCGATTTTGCCGACCGACGGATATTCGAGACAGACAAGAT
>JBGUGY010000453.1:0-2172 GCA_045111775.1 Bacteroidaceae bacterium
GCGTAAAGATGCTTCGCGAGACTGCAACAAAGCGTTTCGGACAGATTGGCAAGACAATAAACGATGTTAAAACCAACAGCGTTAAGGACGAACTTCTTGGCAACATCTTCAAGGCAATGGGCGATGCTTATGCTTTCAACTACGACGACAAGAACGCTAATAGCATGTACAGCCTTTCTGCTCGTTGCGGCAATGCCGAGGCTATTCAGCAGTGTCAGGATAAGACTATCGACTACACAACACCAAACAGTCCGGTGATTATTTATTGATAGTTCATTTTCAAGATAAAATAAATCCGAGGCTCGTTCGAAAAAATGAGCCTCGGATTTATTATTTTAGCGGATGCTGTCATTTGCATGATGCTTCTTGTCGTATTCTTCCATTTTCTTTTCTGGATACTCTCTCAATGATTCATACAACTCTTGCATTTTCGATTTTGTTATCTTCTCCGACTCGTTCAGCTGTTGCTTTGTGTTGAGATATTGGTTAAGACTTTCCCAGTCGGCAAGACTGATATTCTCGTTAAAGAAATCGGGATAGACTAAATCGGAAATGAAAAACCATCTGTCGCTACTTCCCGACAATGTTGAAATCCACTTCATCTTTACAACATTGCTTTTGGTGAACTTTTTACCTTTTACCTGTTCACCCTTCTTATCCAGAAGTATTACGTCGCTATCCTTTTCGTAAAATTCCATTCTTTCATGGTTGACTTCTGCAAGAGTGTATTCGCCACCTTTGTCTGTATTTTCCATCAGATACATTTTGCCGTTTTCCAACACAAAGAGAGGCAAATTGCCATATCTGTCACTACCATTATATTTTATCTTGTGTTTTTTGCTATCAATGCTGAAATATCCTTGTGGGGATATCTTAATTGTATGATTATTAGATGTTTTATAAATGCCTTGATAGAAATTCTGAATCTGATTATGGTCCTCATTTGTATATCCTCGGTATTCATTATCAAAAAAATAATAATCCGTTGTTTCGGAATACTGATAAAGCATGCATCTTTTACCGCCAATAAACTTGAATCTTATCCACAGATTTTCTAGCTCATTCGCTGAGGAATATGAATAATATTTATCACCGTCAGCCTTTTTTAAATAACTGATATCATCACCTTCTTCTCCCCACGACCATTCGTAGTACAACGAATCATTCGACTTGGTAAGTTCTATATATCCTCTGTAACTATACCAACCAGTTTTTTCTTTTTTAACACATACAGATATGACGCTATCGCTACCATCCGAAAACGTTTGTGTCACTTTGCCTTTCTTAGAACAAGAAAGGCATAAAGCTAAAAGCATTAGGGCAAAGGTAAATCTTTTCATGGTTCTATTTTTTTGTTTCTTTTGAGATGCAAAATACGCTTACAGTCGTCTGTAACTCTAAAGCGGTTGTCTACGCGCTCGTTTACCAGCCACACGATGTCGTTGCCGTGACAAAGCAGAAGTTGGTTTTCTTTCTTTGTGCGACTGAATTTGCGGTCGGTCATGTAATCGCTGACGAGTTTGCTGCCGTTCATTCCGAGAGGGTAGAAACGGTCGCCGTTCTGCCATCGGCGCATTGCCAGTTCGCCGTCGATTAAGTCGCCGTTGATGTAAGCCTCGGTCTTCGGAATACTCTTGAAATCGGTAGGCATGGCATCAACTTGTTCTATAATCCAGTCGTCGAGCAGAGATTCTTCTGTCGTTTCCTTGACTGTGACGACCTCGATGCAATCGCGCTCAATCATAATTCGGTGAGTATCAGTGCGGAATTGCTTTCCGCTGTTCGCCGATTTCGCAGCCGCAAGAATGTTGTCGAGCTGCGTTTCGTTGATGTGTGTGTACTTCAGACACTCGAACAGAATCGTCCGTGGCGAAACTGTTTGCAGGAGTTCTGCCGTGTCTATGGTCATGCCGTTTTCTGTGGCGTGGCAAAGTCGGTTTCGGTAGTTTTCGATGGCTTCCTTGTAGATGCTGAAAGCCTCGGCAATGTGCTGCGACGTTGTGTTTATGGCATCCGTTACCGACGGATTGAGCGTCTGCATCTCGGGCAGAAGTCGCAGGCGGATGAAGTTGCGGTGGTAGATGTCCTCAAGATTTGTGCTGTCGGTCACAAAATCCTGTCCTATTTCTTGCAGAAAACCGAGGATTTCAGCCCGATGTACGCACAGAAGAG
>JBGUGY010000454.1:0-8253 GCA_045111775.1 Bacteroidaceae bacterium
CCTCAACCTTCTTCTGAGCGCGCTCGATTGAACGTGAAATCATCGGATGCTCAATCATATCGCCTTCCTCGTAACCGAAGCGATCCATAACGCTGGCAATACGCTCGCTACCAAACAGACGCATCAAGTTATCCTCGAGAGAAACGAAGAATACAGATGAACCCGGGTCACCCTGACGACCAGCACGACCACGCAACTGACGGTCTACACGACGGCTCTCGTGACGCTCAGTACCGATGATTGCAAGACCACCGGCAGCCTTAACCTCGTCGGTAAGTTTGATATCTGTACCACGACCTGCCATGTTTGTTGCTATTGTTACGACACCGAGTCCGTTTATGCTCTTACCAGCCTCGGCAACGACCATAGACTCGCGTGCGTGCTCCTTGGCATTAAGCACCTGACAAGGAATGTGGCGCATATCGAGCATTCGCTTCAGCAACTCTGAAATCTCGACAGATGTTGTACCAACAAGAACAGGGCGACCAGCCTCGCGCATCTTAACAACCTCTTCGATTACGGCTGTATACTTCTCGCGTTTTGTCTTGTAAACACGGTCGTTCATATCAATACGAGCAACTGGGCGGTTTGTAGGAATCTCAACGCAATCGAGCTTGTAGATATCCCAGAACTCACCAGCCTCGGTTGTTGCAGTACCGGTCATACCAGCAAGCTTGTGATACATACGGAAGTAGTTCTGCAAAGTGATTGTTGCAAATGTCTGAGTTGCAGCCTCGATGGTTACGCCTTCCTTAGCCTCGACAGCCTGATGCAAGCCATCGCTCCAACGGCGGCCTTCCATTATACGGCCTGTCTGCTCATCAACAATCTTAACCTTTCCGTCGATAACGACATACTCAGTATCTCTCTCGAACATTGTGTATGCCTTCAGCAACTGCTGAATTGTATGAACACGCTCGCTCTTTGTTGAATAGTCAGCAAATGCGTTGTCTTTCTTCTCTACGAATTCTTCCTCTGTAATCTTGCCTGCAGCCTTATCCTTCTCAAGGTCTGAAAGGATTGAAGTGATATCAGGCAAAACGAACAACTGGTCGTCGTGAACAAGGTCGGCAAGGAACGCGTTACCCTTGTCTGTAAGGTCTACGCTGTTCTGCTTCTCATCAATAACGAAGTACAAAGGCTCAACAGCCTCTGGCATACGACGGTTATTGTCGCGAATGTACTCTTCCTCGGTCTTCAGCAACTTGTTCTTTACGCCCTGCTCGCTGAGGAACTTGATAAGCGGCTTGTTCTTTGGCAAAGCCTTGTGGCTACGGAACAACGACAAAGCGCCAGCTTCAACCTGCTTAGAGTCGCTGCTTGACATAAGGTTCTTTGCTTCAGCAAGATATTCTGTTGCCAACTTGCGCTGAACAGCCACGAGCTGCTCTACAAGAGGCTTGTATTCGTTGAACAACTGCTCTACATCGCCCTTTGGAATAGGACCAGAGATGATAAGAGGAGTACGGGCATCGTCGATAAGCACAGAGTCGACCTCATCGACAATGGCATAGTTGTGCTGACGCTGAACAAGATCGGCAGGACTTGTAGCCATGTTATCACGCAGATAGTCGAAACCGAACTCATTGTTTGTACCGAATGTGATATCGGCTCTATACGCTTTTCTACGAGCCTCAGAGTTTGGCTGATGCTTGTCGATGCAGTCTACGGTAAGTCCGTGGAACTGATAGAGAGGACCCATCCACTCAGAGTCACGCTTAGCCAGATAGTCGTTCACAGTTACAACATGAACGCCGTTACCTGTCAAGGCATTCAGGAACACAGGAAGGGTTGCAACAAGAGTCTTACCCTCACCAGTAGCCATCTCGGCAATCTTACCCTGATGAAGAACAACGCCACCAAACAACTGAACGTCGTAGTGAACCATGTTCCAAGCCAAGTCGTTTCCGCCGGCAAGCCAGTGGTTATGATAGATAGCCTTGTCGCCGTCAATCTCAACAAAATCCTTTGTAGCTGCCAACTCACGGTCGTAGTCGGTTGCAGTAACCTCTACAGTCTCGTTCTGGGCAAAACGGCGTGCAGTATCCTTAACGATGGCATACACTTCAGGAAGAATCTCAGTCAAGCCCTCCTCAAGTTTGTCGAGAACCTGCTTCTCAATCTTGTCAATCTGCTCAAAGATTGGCTGACGGTTTTCGAGCTCAGTCTCCTCGATTTTAGCCTTCAGTTCTTCAATCTTGGCTTTCTCTTCCTTTACCTTGTCCTGCAGATATGCCTGAAGATCCTTTGTCTTTTTACGGAGTTCATCGTTAGATAGTTTCTCTATCTCAGGATAAGCAGCCTTAACCTTTTCAACCCAAGGCTGAATAGCCTTCATATCGCGAGTTGATTTATTACCAAACAACTTGGTTAATAAAGCATTGAAATTCATTATATTTTATTTTTTGTATTTTAAAAATTGATAATATGCCGGCACAGCCGAACGTGACAGCAGAAGCATTACAAGAAGATAATGCGGAAGAACGAACTTCTGCGGAATAAGTGGCATTGCTACCAGAAACAGCACGATGACAACAAACGCACATCTGTGATACGCACACTCTCTGTTCTTCACTCCCTTATATATTATATAAGGTATGGCAAGAAGAGGCAAAGGATTGAAAACCCACACCAACCAGTTGCTGTCAACAGTTGGATGTACCGAGCATGTTGAAAGAAAGGCGATTATGCAACCAGCCAATCCCTGTGCCAGATATATTATTGAGTTTACAATCCAATATGAAGTTTTTTTCTTGAATTCGTAGTAGCAGGCAACCACCGACAGCAGCAGAAGAATTGCAAACACGGTAGAAGGTGTCAGAACAGTAACAACCGGCTTCAGCGTGTCTTCCGATGCAGCCACCACCACGTTGTCCGATGCCACTATCGCCTCTCCGCTGCCCTTCTTCGCCTTGCGGAAGCTCGACGACAAGTATTGCGGAGCAAACATCTTCTTCTTGTCGGTTATGCAGGCATCAGCACCGCTACCAAGAAGCATGTCGATGCCAAACGAGTTCCAAGGGTCGAAACTGTTGTAATGATGAATTATGTCGCGATACGAAACAGTCTCTTCGGCAGGCACATCGGCATCAAAGCCATTGTATTCAATTCCGCCTTCAACGCTTCCTTCAATCATGTCGCGTGCACGCAACGTGCAGTTGTCATAGAAGAAGTTGTAGCGGTATATTCTGTTTTCAGGCTGAAAATTCACGCACAGCGACTGGAAAAGTCTTACTTTCTCATCGGATGTAAGATTAAGCACCTGCTCCCTCACCTCAGAGCCTCTGCGCGCATAAGACGAGCGGAAATATTCAAACGGCTCAATGCCCAGTTGATAGTCGGTCTCGCCCTTTATGAAACGATACACAAAATCGGGCGTGTTAAAGTCGAACACGCCGTAGTTGAACGTAATATCAGTTCCGCGATTATTGTTGAAGCGGATTGCCGTATGTCCATACTGCTCGTACACCTCCCTGCCACCGCTGCAAGTTAGCAAGCTCACGGTTGCAGAATCGGCATGAAAATCATCGGCAGCAACAGGCATCGACATGCTCGCCAACAAAATAAATGTCAGCAACTGATAAATAGCATCTGTTTTCTGTACCCTATGTTTCATAAAATCACGTGCAAAAATAGTGTTTTTAAAGTACACATGCACTAAAAGTCAAAAAAAAAATAACAAAATAGGCAAGAAAACTATGAATATAATGTTTTTTAATTTATTTTTGCATCGTAAAAGCGTGGATTACGTGAATTTGATTATTGACATAGGCAACACAACCGCGAAGATGGCGGTTTTTGAAAAAAACGAGTTGGTGGATGTAATAAACGACTCCAACTCTTCGTTCTATCATCTGGAAGAGTTGATACAAAAGTATCAGCCAACCAAAGGCATATTGTCAACTGTAGTTCCGCTTTCTGATGACATTGAGCGACAGATTTCAAATCTCCCGTTCAAAATGATGAAACTCGACGCTACGACAAACATCCCGGTACAGAACATGTACCGCACGCCCAACACGCTTGGGTCGGACAGACTTGCTGCCGTAGTCGGAGCGTACACGCTGAACAACAAAAGCAACATCCTCGTTGTTGATGCAGGAACATGTATAACATACGAGTTTCTCGACAACGAAGGAAGGTACTGGGGAGGCAACATCTCGCCCGGTCTGAACATAAGGATGAAGGCTATGCATGCTATGACAGCCTCATTGCCCGAGATAACGCTCGAGGGCGAGACACCCGACTTCGGGTTCGACACCACCACGGCACTTCGCTCGGGAATAACAAAAGGAGTAACTATGGAAATTGAGGGATACATCCGCAAAACAAAGGAAAAGCATCCCGATTTAATGGTTTTTTTGACAGGTGGCGATTCGGAATGGCTTGCCAATAACCTTGACGACACCATCGTAACAAACAAAAATTTAGTATTAATTGGCCTAAACAGAATTTTGGATGAAAATTAACGGAACGTTGAGCTGCATCTTGATGCTGAGCCTGCTCGCAGGCAACACAAAAGCACAGAACGGTGTTTCTACACCATACTCAAGATACGGTTTTGGAAAATTATCCGATGCTACTTCGGGATTCTCTTCAGCAATGGGTGGTATTGGGTATGGAATACGCGAAAACGGTAAGGTAAACACACTCAACCCGGCATCATACTCGGCTGTAGACTCACTTACATTCATCTTTGACGCCGGTGTATCGTTAGAGAACGTGAACTATTCATACGGAAAGAATAAGACAAACAAGAAGAGTTCGAGTTTCGATTATCTTACAATGCAGTTCAGAGCTTGGAAGAATCTGGGAATGACGATTGGCGTGCTGCCTTTCTCACGCATTGGATACGAGTCAAGCACTACATCCGACATTGAGGGCTCGAAGGATGACTATAATCCAAACAACTACACCTCTACCGCCTCATACAAAGGCTCTGGGGGCTTACACAAGGCTTTCGTAGGAGCGGGTTACCGAATCCTCGACAACCTTTCGGTGGGTGCAAACTTCTCCTACATGTTCGGAGACCTTCAGCACACCATCACGTACACGCCAAGTTTGTCAAGTTCGTACATCAACTATTGTCTGTACACGGCGAGCATATCGACATACAGCATAGACTTGGGAGCACAGTACACGCTCAAGATGGATGCAAAGAAGAGCCTTACCATTGGTGCAGCAGCCACTTTGGGACATGCCATCAACAACGATGCCTCATTGTACGAGACTCTGATGGACAGCAGCGGCGATACAATATACTCTAACATAAAGCCAGCTAAAGATGCTTTCGAGCTACCGCTGACAATAGGTGCAGGTGTAACTTATAGACACGACAACCGTCTTACTATTGGAGCATATTACACTCTGCAGAAGTGGTGCGACTGCAAATTCCCGATGAAGGAAGACGCAGCAAACGGTACAACCAAAACTACAATCTACGCCTCAAGAACTGGCTATCTGCTTGACAGAAGCAGATTTGCCGTTGGTGCGGAATTCATTCCAAACCCTATGAGCCGCAAGTATCTGAGAAGAGTTAAATACCGCTTAGGTGCATCATACTCTACTCCATATATAAAGGTGAACGGAGCAGACGGCCCAAGAGAAATAAGCGTAACTGGCGGTTTTTCGCTGCCAATACAGAACCAGATAAACAATCGCTCGTGCTTGAACATTTCTGCACAATGGGTAAACAGCAAGTCGTCGGCAATAGGTCTGACAGAGAATTATCTGCGTGTTTGTGTGGGACTTACATTCAACGAGAGATGGTTCATGAAGTGGAAATTCGATTAAACACTATAAGAGAAAAATAAGGAGAGTAAGAAATTATTATTAAAAAACTAAATCTCATTATACAATGAACGTTAAAAATCTTGCATGCATTGCTGCACTTGCTTTTGCAGCTACAGGTAATGCTTTCGCTCAGGACGATTGCATGAGCAACATGAGTATCTATCAGGAGTACTACAAGCAGAAGAACTATAAGGATGCATACCTTCCTTGGAAAGCTGTGATGGATAACGCAAGTTGCAAGCACAACATGGCACTTTATCAGAAAGGTGCAACGATTCTTCAGAATCTTGTATATTCAGAGACTAACGCCGCAAACAAGAAGGCTAAGTTTAACGAGCTTATGGCTTTGTGGGACGAGCGTATCTCAAAGCTCGACCAGCTTAACGCAACAGTTCGTACAAAGAGTACTCTTGGCGATATGTACTGCCGTAAGGCTTACGACTACATCACATACGGTGCCGGCTGCGGTGCAACTAACGATGTAGCCTACACTATGTTCCGCAAGGGTATCGACATCATCGCTCAGAAGGACGATGAGAATGTACAGGGCTTCGTTCTTTCTAAGTACTTCGACGTATCATACGCTAAGTATCAGGCTGATCCAGAAGGCTTCCGCGAGCAGTTCTTGAAGGACTACATGGAGACTACTGAGATTTGCGAGAAGATGCTTGCTGCTGCCAACAACGAGCCAAACCCTGCAAAGGCTGAGCAGATTGTTAAGCAGTACGACCCAGTACAGAGCAACGCCGAGGCAACACTTGCAATATCAAAGGCTGCTGAGCCAGAGATGCTTAACAAGATGTTTACTCCTAAGATTGAGGCAAACAAGAACGACGTTGACTACTTGAACTCTGTATTGTCTATCATGTCAGCTAACAACGCAACTAAGTTCGAGACTTATTACAAGGCTGCTAAGTATGCACACGCAATCAAGCCTACATACGAGTCAGCTATTGGTTGTGCTGCTGATGCTAACCGCAACAATCAGGCTGCTGCAGCTGCAAAGTACTACGATCAGGCACTTACTCTCTGCCCTAACGAGCAGCAGAAGGCTAAGATCTGTTTGCAGGTTGCAAAGGCTATGCTTAAGAGCGGTAACACTGGTAACGCAGAGAAGTATCTTACTCAGGCTACAACAATCACTCCAGCCCTTGCAGGTAAGGCAGACATGGTTCGCGCACAGATTGCAGCATTGAACGAAAACTATGACAATGCTATCAACCTCAGCAACAAGGCTGCTCAGGAGGACGTAACTCTTACTGGTCAGGCTGAGCGTTTGAACAAGAAGTTGGTAGAAGCAAAGGCTAAACACGCTGAAATTCAGAAGTACAAGGCTGCCAAGGCTGCACAGGATGCCAAGGACAAGAAGCTTAAAGATTTCTGGGAAGGCGGTGGCAAAAAATAATTTCTTGTATTGAGACATTCAATGACAAGCAGTTACAGATATTTAATTATCAACCATATAAGCATAACAGCGGCTATCACTGCCGTTGTTATGCTTCTTTCGTTTTCCGGTTGTTCGGGCGAGAAAAAGCACATGGCTCCAGCCGTGAGCAATCGCGACCAACTGCCAATACTGAAGTCGAAAGGCGTATCAACGCTAATCTCAGACAGCGGCGTGATAAGATACAAAATCGTAGCCGAAGAATGGTATATCTACGACAAGACCGATCCGTATAAATGGAGTTTCGAAAAGGGACTCTACCTTCAGAAATTCGACCAGAAATTCCATGTAGACGCGAGCATTCAGGCTGATACAGCCTACTTCTACGACCAGAAAAAGTTGTGGGAGCTGAAAGGCAACGTATTTATCCGCAACCAAAGGGGCGACAGATTCTACACCGAACTGCTCTACTGGGATCAGATTACGCACAAAATATACTCGCCTATCCATGTCAAGATTGAAGGCATTGAACGCAGGCTTGAAGGCGCAGACTTCACCGCCAACGAGGAGATGACCGACTATATGTTCCACAAGGCCAACGGTGCCTTCCCGATGGAAGACAAGCAAGCCAGCAACGACTCGATAAAGCGCGCCATGGTGCGCCCATCATAACCCTACACAAGGCAGAATGACACTATTAACAATATTCATAGAAATAATCGTAGCCATCATATTTTCAGGGTTCTTCTCTGGAATGGAGATTGCTTTCGTCTCGTCGAGCAAACTGCGCTTCGAGATGGACAAGAGCGAGAAGAGCATAACGTCGCACATTCTGTCGCATTTCTACCAGAAGCCAAACGAGTTCATCTCTACCCTACTCGTGGGCAACAACATTTCGCTCGTAATCTACGGTATCTTGATGGCGCAGGTCATCACAATCCTTTTCGGAAACTATCTGAATCTGCGGTTCGACAACAACGAGGGAACGCTCGTGATGATTCAGACGATTATTTCGACTGTTATAATACTTTTTACAGGCGAATTTCTGCCAAAGACGCTGTTCAAGATAAACCCGA
>JBGUGY010000455.1:0-8529 GCA_045111775.1 Bacteroidaceae bacterium
AGGCTATCGAATTGGCTATAAACACTCCAAACTGCCGTTATACTCTTGGCTCTGTATTGAGTCATGTAACTCTGCATCAGACGATTATCGGTCTTGAAGCAGAGAAGCAGATGGAGAAGGCTGGCGAATATCCAGATGTTGTTATCGGATGCTTTGGCGGTGGTAGTAACTTCGGCGGAATTTCGTTCCCGTTCATGCGTCATAATATTCTCGAAGGCAAAAAGACTCGCTTCGTTGCTGCCGAGCCTGCAAGTTGTCCGAAACTGACTCGTGGTGTGTTCCAGTACGATTTCGGCGATGTTGCCGGATACACTCCGCTGCTGCCAATGTTCACCCTCGGACACAACTTCATGCCAGCAAACATTCATGCCGGTGGATTGCGCTATCATGGTGCTGGCGTAATCGTTAGTCAGTTGCTGAAGGACGGACTTATGGAGGCTGTCGATGTTAAGCAGACCGAGACTTTCAAGGCTGGCTTACTGTTCTCTCAGGCCGAGGGAATTATTCCTGCTCCGGAGAGTTGCCATGCTATTGCGGCAGCCATTAGGGAGGCAAACAAGTGCAAGGAGACAGGCGAGGAGAAGGTTATCCTCTTCAACCTCTCTGGTCACGGACTTATCGATATGACTGCGTACGACCAGTATCTGTCTGGCTCTTTGCAAGATTTCGAGATTACCGACGAAGACGTTTCAAAGAACATTGCGGAGTTGGAAAAAGTAATCTGATAACAGATAAAAGTTATAAACTGAAAGGTTGCCCGTTGCGGCAGCCTTTTTTTGTTGTCTGGCTATCGCTTTTCTGAATTATTATTGTACATTTGCCGCAGTAAAATGAATAGTAATATGGAGATTAGAAAAGTAACGGTTGACGATGCCAAGGAATTGCTCGACATCTATGCCCCTTATGTGGAGAAGACAGCCATAACGTTCGAGTATGATGTCCCGTCAGTTAACGAATTTGAAGAGCGAATAAAGAAAATCAGCAGCAAATATCCTTACATTGCTGCAGTAGAGGACGGAAAAATCGTGGGCTACGCATACGCCAGTGCATTTAAGGAGCGCGCCGCCTATCAGTGGTCGGTCGAGACTTCGATTTATGTTGATATGCAGAAGAGGCAGAACGGTGTTGGTCGTCTGCTTTACGAGGCTCTTGAGCAGCGTCTTAGAGAGCAGGGAATCTTGAATTCCAATGCATGTATCTCATACACCGAGGTGGAAGATGAACATCTTACAAATGGTAGCGTTCACTTTCACGAAAAACTTGGTTACGAGCTAGTTGCACACTTTCATAAATGCGGAAAGAAGTTCGGCAAGTGGTACGATATGGTGTGGATGGAGAAGATGCTTGGCGAACATAAATAGTTTATATCGATAATCAAAGGCATGTCGTTTTTCTATGCGACATGTCTTTTTCTTTTGTCAAATATTTTTTAGGCATTCGTGTTGCAGAATCAGGAAATATTTATATTTTTGTTGCATCATAGATGCTATACTTATCTTTTAGTACAGAAAAGATCTTAAAGATGGCATTGTTCTTATTAACGCAAAACTGATATAAATGAAAAAGTTTGGATTATCTATTGTGATGTTACTTTTTGTAACGCCTTTATTTGCACAAGACAAGTATTATGATGAGTTTGTGCAGTTGTTAAACAATTCGGATACTGCCACAATCGCCTCTTACATTGACAAGTGGGAGAAGGAAAAGGGAAAAACAGCCGATGTCTATGCCGCATGGTTCAACTACTATATTTTGAAGAAAAGAAGTGAGCCGATTCTTTTTACGCCTTCTCAGCCAAAAGGCGAGTCGCTTGCTGTTGTTGACTCAACAGGCAATGCTGTTGCATATTTTGGAGATTTAGGAATGCACAGTGTGAATTTGAATCTCGCCATAAAAACAATAAACGAGGGTATTCTGAAGTATCCTGATAGAGCTGATTTGGCTTTTGGAAAGACTCATGTCCTATTATCGTGCGGTGAGTACGATATGGCTCTGCAAGAACTTCACAGAGTTCTTGACCGTTCCGTAGAAAACAATAACAAGTGGAAATGGTCGGGCGACGAGGCAATTAAAGATGGTATGACTATGTTAACGGATTCATATCAGGACTATTTTACAGAATTGTATAACAACAAATTGGATTCGTTGGCAATGACTCTCGTGGACGATTTTCTTGCGCACTATCCCGAAAATGTGTATTTTCTAAATAACAAAGGTGCTCTTTTGGCTATGAGTGGAAACGAAAAGGAAGCACTTGGCTTTTTCGAGAAAATTCATAAGATAAGTCCTTCGGATGAAATAGTAATAAGCAATATTGCGTACATCCATAAGAAATTTGGAAATAAGAAGGAGGCAAAGAAATACTACAAAATACTACTGAATAGTAAAAAAGAAGAACTGAAATCTGTTGCCGAAGAGGCATTGAAAGAGTTATAAAAAAGAACCGAGGAAATCCTTTAAGTTTTTCCTCGGTTCTTTTTTTTTGAGTTAATTGTTTGTCAGAGTGCCTTGTGCTTTCTGATATGCTATGTAGTTGAGATAGAGTTGGAAATAACTTTCAACCTTTGTCTCATAGGCTTTTTGCCACAGAGTCTGTGCTTCGAGATAGTTCGAAAGCGTTTCCATTCCAACATCGTACGACTTTTTGCTCATTCGCATGTTCTCGGCAGCCTGTTCGAGCGATTTGTCTGCCAGTTCTGCTTCGAGTTTAGCCTCGTCGAGTTTGTTGGCGCACTGGGCAAGCTCCAGAGTCATCTTCTCGCTGAGGTCGTTCTGCTCAATCTGCGCCTGCTCGTATTCGAGTTTTGCAGCCTTCAGTTTGTTTATTCGCTCGCCAAAGTGGAAAATCGGAATCGTTACGTTTACGAGTCCGCCCAACGCCTTGTTGTCGAGCAGAGTTTTGTTGCTAAATTCTCCGCCGTAAAAATAGTTAGCCGTTCCGATTACCGATACTTTTGGCAGAAGTTCGCTGCGCACGAGTTTTACGTTCTGTTGTGCCACTTCAACCTTCTTGCTAAGCATCTGATATTCAGGACGCGCTGAAATATCTTGCGTGTTGTTTGGCTGGTAGTTTACGGTTGGATATTCGCTAACTACCTTTATTTCAGATGTCAGAGGCTTGCCGATGTAGTGGCAAAGGTTCATTGTTGCCAGACGGATTCCGTTCTGAGCCTTGCGCATCTGTAACTCGCTCTCGTTTAATTTTACTTTCACTTTCAGCAGGTCGTTCTGCGTTGCCATTCCGTGGTTTACCGCGCTCTGAACGTTGCGCTGAAGTTCGAGCAGAAGTTCGTTGTACTGCTTGGCAACCTTTTCGAGTTCCGAAGCCTTTACGAGTTTTGCGTAGGCATCATCGGTCTGGACAATTACCTCACTTTCTGTAAGGCTGTGGCTTGCAAGCAGAGCCTCTTTCTTGAGCTGATACATCTTGTATCCAGCCGTGATTTTTCCGCCCATGTAGATAGGCTGCTTTACTATCACGCCTGCTTGATAAAGCTGATGCAGATTGTATGTTAGGTCGGGCGTTGGTATGGTCATCGGCAGTCCCGACATGGTGAGGAATGTGTTGACCATCTGCGTCATATCACCAATCTTTATGCGGTCGGAAAGATCGCCTTTCATTGTCGAGAAATGGGCGTTTCCCATCACCGAAATGTCGGGCAGAAAGTTACCTTTCATGCTCTTAATCTGCAAGTCGGCAATGGCAATCTTCTTGTCCGAAGCGTTTATCTGCTTGTTGTTTTGCAGAGCCATCTCCCTGCACTGCTTAATGTTAAGCGTTTCTTGTGCCGAAAGTTGTGCCGAAGCAAGCAGTGCAAGTGCTAATATATGTATGTATCTCATTATTTGTCAGTTTTTTTGATGTTGAAGAAAATGGCATAGAGCACCGGCATGAACAAAAGGGTGATGCATGTGCCCACGAACAGACCGCCCATGATTGCTGCAGCCATAGAGCCGAACATGGCATCAGAAAGCAATGGAATCATACCCAGAATGGTGGTGAGCGATGCCATAAGCACAGGACGGAATCGGCTCATCGCGCTGTTTACAAGCGCATTGATAGGTGCGGCTCCGTTGTTCAGTTCGAGCGTTATCTCATCAATAAGCACGATGCCGTTTTTGATAATCATACCGATGAGTCCAAGTGTTCCGACGATGGCAACAAAGTCGAATGCCTTGCCTGTGACGAGTATTGCTGCCACAACGCCAATCAGCACGAATGGGATTGAGCAGAAGATAATCGTAGGCTTGCGGTAGTCCTTGAACAGCATGATAAGTATTGCAATCATCAGAATTATCGCCATCGGGAAGTTCTTGAACAGATACTTCATACTCTTGTCGCTTGCTTCCTTCTCGCCCTGCCATCTAAGGCTGTAGCCCTTTGGCAGTTCGATTCGTGCCAGTTTCTTTTCTATAACCTGACGAGCCTTTTCCGTTTCAATGCCAGCGGCAGGCGAGCACTGCATTCTAAGGCATCGCTGTCCGTTCCATCTTGGCACAACTGGAGTTTCCCACTTAACATCAACGCTCTTTGCAATCTGGTCGAGTGGGGTTGAGCGCATCACAGACTCGATTATGTCTTGTTTCTCGAGTTTTCCGGTCTTTATCTGCAAAAGCAGATTCTTGTCGAGAAGTCCGGTGAGCGACGGCATTGTTGAGAATACCTGAACGTTGTTCAGATTCTCGATGGCGTCGCCGTTAGAATCGAGCGTCTTAACATAGATTGAGTTCTTGTGAATGCCTTCGTAGAACGAGCCGATTGGCAGTCCGCCGGCGGCAGAAAGCAGCGACATGCTTACGTCGTTTCGGCTAAGGTTGAGGGCGCGAGCCGCGCTTTGGTCGTACTCAACCGTGATGTTCGGAACTTTCGGTGCCCAGTCTGATGTGATAAGGCACACCTCAGGACTTTCTTCCATAATTTTGCGGCAGCTGTCGGCAAGCTGCGACAGAACGCCTGGGTCTGGACCGACAAACTGAGCCTCGATAGGATATTTCTTGAACATCAGATTGTATCTCTTCAGTTTGACGTAAGCGTCGGGATAATGTGCGTTGAGATACTGCTGAATGCTGTCCATATTCTCGATAAGTGCGTCGGCACTCTTGAAGTCGATAATCAGCTCGCCGTACGAAACCGATGGGGTAGCGATGCTTCTCACAAGATTGTATCGTCCCGGAGTTCCGCCGATTGAGGCTGTGATGTGCGTAATCTCATCACGTGTCTTCAGATAATCCTGAATGCTCTGGAGGTCCTTCTCAATTCGGGTGTAGTTTGTGCCCTCCGGCAGCTTGTACTCCATGTAAAGCTGGTCGTAAGTCATATCAGGGAAGAACTTCTGCTTCATCTGCGTGTATCCGAAGACTGAAAGCAGCAGCAGTCCGACCATTGCGGTGGTGAATACAATTCTGTGCGACAGACCGAACATCAGAATCTTGCGCAGATAGTCGTATCCTTTTCCGGTGTAGGCATCGAAATCTGATTTTTCGTTCTGTTCGTCGTCAACGTTTTCGTTGTCGTCAACAAAATCCTTGTCCGTTGTGTCGGTATCTTTTGCTTTCTTCTTCCACTTAATGTATCGGCTTGCCATCAGCGGAACGTGTGTGAGGGCGAGCAGCCAGCTAAGCGAGAGCGACACGGCAAGCACTATGAAGAGGTCGCGTGTGTAAACACCGGCTGTATCTGGCGACATAAATATTGGCAGAAAGGCGATGATGGCAATCATTGTTGCGCCCAGCAGAGGCATTGCCGTCTGCTTTCCGATGTCGGTAAGCGCCTCGAACTTGGATTTGTCGGGATTCTTACGGTCTATAAGGATTCCGTCGATAATAACGATGGCATTATCGACCAACATTCCCATTGCGAGGATGAATGCGCCGAGCGAAACTCGCTGCATTGTTCCGCCAGCGGCAGAAAGGAACAGGAACGAGCCGCAGACGGTAATCAGCAGGCTTATTCCGATGATTATTCCGCTCTTGATGCCCATTGCAAACATCAGGATGAGGATTACGATGGCGATAGATTCGATAAGGTTGATGAGGAATGTGCCGAGGGCATCGTTCACTCTGTCTGGCTGGAAGAACACTTTGTGAATGTTGATTCCGGCAGGCAGGCGAGTCTCTTGCAACTCGTTGATTTTCTTCTCTACCTCAGCTCCGACCTTTACGATGTCGGCTCCGCTTGTAGGTGCAATCATAAGTCCGAGCGAGCGGTTGCCGTCGTAGAACATCTCGTTTCTTGTCGGTTCGGCATATCCTGTTGAAATCTGGGCAATGTCCTTCAGTCTGAGCTGGTCGTTCTCATGACCTTGGATAATCATGTTGCCAATATCGTCTATGCTCTTGAAACGGTCGCTCACGGTAACGCGGATGCGGTTGTCGCCGTTGTCGAAGTATCCGCTGTAAGTCGTCTTGTTCTGACCGTTAAGCGTCATCAGAACCTCAATCTGCTTAACGCCGAGGTTAGCCATTCTGTCTTGCAGAAGTGAGATGTATATGCAGTCCGAACGCTTTCCGTAGATGTCAACGCGGTCAACGCCGTCCATGTTCATTACCTCTCTCTTCACGAGTTCGGCATAGTCGGCAAGTTCGCGGTCGGCAAGTCCGTCGCCGGTTAGGGCATAGAACATTCCGAACACGTTTCCGAAATCGTCGCGCACCTGAGTTGTAACGCCTTCAGGAAGTTTTGTGGTGGCATCGCTAACCTTTCGGCGCAGAGCGTCCCAGCACTGTTCAACGTCCTTGTCGGCAACAGTGGTGTTCAGTTCTACCGTGATGATAGCCATGTCGTTGTAAGAGTAGCTCTCCACGCTCGATACGTTCGGCATGGTTCGGATACTCTTCTCCAAGATGTCGGTGGCTTCGAGTTCCACCTGATGTGCGTCGGCTCCCGGATATACGGCTACCACGAGAGCCTGCTTAACCTTCACTTCCGGGTCTTCCAGCTTACTCATCTGCCATGCAGCCAAAAGGCCTCCGCAGATAAGTATGGCTATCAGGAAGTAAACCAGATTCTTGTTCTTAAAAGCCCAACTACTGAAATCCATTATAGCAGTCCTCCTACGTTAGTTTGTGAATTAGCCTTTACCGGCTCAACTGTCTCTCCGTTGCTTATGTGGTGAACGCCGAACTTAACAATCTGTTCGCCAAGCTGGAGTGCGTTGCTTGTAACGATGCACTTTCCGTTGCTCAGAAGCTGCTTAATCTCAACTTCTTTCTGTTCAACCTTCTTTGTGTCGTTGTTGAATGCAAAGACGTAGCTCTTTCCGTTCTCCTCTTTTAGGGCAGAGTTTGGAACTGTAAGTTTCGCTGCTCCGTTCTCGCTGCTGAAGATGCTTACAGTTGTGTTCATGCCAGGCGATGGCATTGGATTGCCGTTGCCCACAATCTGAAGACGCATGGTGTATAGCTGGTTTGTGTTGGCTTTCTGACTGATATTTATTAGTTTAAGGTGGTACACAACGCCCGGATATGAGTCGAATGTGCACTGATATCCGCTGAAAGTATTTCGCTTAGTGTAAGCGCGTGCCGGAATGTTAATCTCTACCTCCGGAACTCCGTTGCTCATCATTGTTACGACAGGCATTCCTGCGGCAACAATCTCGTGGCTGTCGAAGTAAACCTTCTGAATGCTTCCGCTGAACGGAGCATAAAGATATGTATAGCCGAGTTGGTCTTTGTGGTGCTTGTACTTGGCTGTAATCTGCTTCAGACCGTAAACAGCCTTGTCGTTGTTGTTGGCTGTTGTTCCGTTCTCCTTGTACAGTTCCATAACTCGCTCGCATTCAGCCTTTACCTGACTGTATTCAGCCTCTGTTGCGTCGAGCTGAATCTGATAGTCGGTAGGGTCTATTCTGGCGATAAGTTGTCCCTGTCTAACTTGCTGACCTTCGGTGACGTAGTTTTTCAAAATATTGCCTGCCACTTTGAACGAAAGGTTTATCTCTTCCGATGCCTTTACTTTTCCCGGGTATTGCATGCTGTTCTGACTGTCGGCATTTGTCACAACATCCAGTTGAACTATTTTTGCAACTTTCTCGTTGCTCTCTTTTTTTCCGCATGCTGTGAGCACTAATCCCATAGCAAGAAACTTAAATAGAAAAGATACTTTCATACTATTTTGTGAGTTTATAAGATTATCCAGAAAAATAATTAAAATTTTCTGCGAAGATAAACATAATATTTAACATTTGAAAGCACAAAAAATGCAAAAATGACGTCTAAAAGTATTATCCTTATACGAAAAGTACAAAAAAATGTTAAATTTTATTATCAATGCTTTTATATTTGTTCTATATGTATTATTTTTGTGTCGAATTGTAGAATCAAAACTATTTGTATGTTAGCAGAAAGATTACCTTTTTATTTTGTATTGCTAAACGGCAACAGTGCGGTTGGAGTGACAAAGGAGATTTCTGATGGAGACTTTGTTTCTACCATAGGATTGTGCGGATTTCTCATCTGTCTTGAGGGCGAGATCCGAATTTCGCACGACGGTACTATCTATAAGATGAAGAGAGGAGATGTGTATCTAAA
>JBGUGY010000456.1:0-2861 GCA_045111775.1 Bacteroidaceae bacterium
ACCATACAGAAAAATGAAAAGATTACTATCTTTTGCCATAACAGCAATTTTTATGCTTACGGCATTGGCGCAAACGCAGAAATTCTGCATCTCGAAAGACGGCAAGACGGCAAAAATCGTTGTTGCCGACAACGACTGGAAAGGCGTAATCCGCGCCGCAAACGATTTGGCTCAGGACATCGGACGCGTTTCTGGCACGCCGTCAGAAGTGGTGAAGTCTGCGCAGAAAACTCCCGTCATCATCGCCGGAACAATCGGCAAAAGCGCGGAAATAGACCGTCTTGTAAAACAGAAGAAAATCAACGTCAGCAAAGTACGCGGACAATGGGAGTCGTACCTCATCGATGTTGTCGACGGCAACCTCGTAATCGCCGGCAGCGACAAGCGTGGCACTATCTACGGCATTTACGAAATCAGTCAGAGAATAGGCGTTTCGCCGTGGTACTGGATGGCTGATGTTCCTGTAACGCATCGCGACGAAGTCTATTACGACGGCGGCAGAATCGTTCAGCCGTCGCCGAAAGTAAAATACCGCGGCATTTTCATCAACGACGAGTGGCCATCGTTCGGCACTTGGTGTCAGAATCATTTCGGCGGAGTAAACTCAAAGGCATACGCTCATATTTTTGAACTGCTTCTGCGCCTGAAAGCCAACTACTTCTGGCCTGCTATGTGGGCAACGGCGTTCAACGAGGACGACCCCGAATCGCCTCGCCTTGCCGACGAATACGGTATCGTAATGGGAACGTCGCACCACGAGCCTATGATGCGCTCTCACCGCGAATATCTTAACCGCAAAGACAAAATCGGCGCGTGGGATTACGCTTCGAACAAAGAAAATATCGACGGATTTTTCCGTGAGGGAATGGAGCGCAACAAGAAATTCGACAATCTTGTTACAATCGGAATGCGCGGCGACGGCGATGTTGCAATGGGCAAGGGCGACGATGTCGAAAATATGAAAACCCTGAAGAAAGTGATTGAGGGTCAGCGCAAAATCATCAAGGACATCTACGGAAAGCCCGATGCAGTTCCTCAGTTGTGGGCGATTTTTACGGAGGTTCAGCGATATTATGACGCAGGTTTTACCGTGCCCGACGATGTTACGCTGCTCTTGTGCGACAACAACTGGGGATATATCCGTCGCAAGGGGCGCGACTTTGAGCGCAAACGCAAGGGCGGTCTCGGTCTTTATTACCATATCGACATGAACGGCGGTCCTTGGAACGACCGCTGGATTAACACCACCACAATTCCGAAACTCCGTGAGCAGCTGCATCTTGCATACGCAAGCGGAATAGACAGAATTTGGATTATCAACGTCGGCGACCTCAAACCGAAAGAAGTGCCGATTGATTTCATTATGCACTACGCTTGGAATCCCGATGCAATTCAGCCCGGCGACGAAACGGCTTATTTAGAGAACTTTACGAAGAGTGTCTTCGGCGAAAAATTTGCCGCCGAAACCGCCGACATCATCGCGAAATATTCAAAATACAATCTTTGGCGCAAACCCGAGGCACAAGTTCCGGGAATATTCAATAATGAGGAGATGCTGAAAACAGGCAGTCTGTGGCAGTCGCTTGTTTTGCGTTGCGAGGCGTTGAAAGAACAGATACCAGCCGAGGCTCAGGACGCATTCTATCAGTTGGTTTATTATCCGGTGGTTGCGAGTGCTGGCGTGGCTCAGATTTACAACTGCGCAACAATTGGCGACAGTCTGGCAATCAATTACTTGATGGAAAAAGACAAGCGCCTTTCCGATTATTACAACAAGCATATTTCGGGTGGAAAATGGGATGGCATGATGCTCGATAATCACATCGGCTACACTCAATGGTCTATTCCCGAAAAGAATTTCCATCCGATGACGCTCGGCTACAAGGTTACTCACAATCTCAGCCCGAAAGCCGAAACAAAAGAATATTCCATCGCCGCCGGAAATTACACACGCAAGGACGAAGGATGGATTTTTCTGCCCGGACTCGGACGCGGCGACGGCTGCATGGGCGCGAAAGATGTTATGAAAGAAAATTCGGGCGCAAAGCTTGAATACGAAATCGACTTGTCGGAGGAAAAGAAAATCGCGGTCGGAATCCTGCCGACTCAGGATATTCTGCCAGCGCGCGGTTTAAGACTCGGCGTTCAGATTGACGGTGGCGAAGTTAAGGTGATTGATGCCCGACAAGGCATAGTTGACACATTCTTGGAATACACGCCTCAGAATCTTGCCCACTCAAAAGTTTTGAAACCGCTGCCACCTCGCAGCCGTCTTTCGTTGAGCGGTTTTGTTGACGGTCGTCAGCTGCCACGTCGCGACGAGGTTTTCGACAATCTGCGCTGGCTCGAAGTCAATTTTGAAAACATCTCCGCCGGAAAGCACACTCTAAAAATTGTGATGATTGACCCTGAAATCGTTGTAGAACAGATAGTAGTAAATCCAGACAATTCAAGATACAGCTATTTCGGAAAACAATAACTTATAAACAAAGTTTGCACCGCTGGCAATGTTGCTGGCGGTGCAAATTGTTTTTTCAATTTTCCATTTTCAACTTTCCATTTTCAATTTTCAAGTTTTAAGTTTCAACTTAAAAAACTACTGCGGAAACCTCTTCATGTTTTCTTTTCCCATATCGTAGCCGCTGATGTCGTAGCGTCCGTTGTCTGTAAGTTTGTACCACGGCGAGTTTGTTGCTCTGTCTACTACGATGTGAATCTGCTGTGCAGGCATCCAGCTCTGTGCCACCATGAAAATCTTTTCGCCCTTGGCATTCACCGCCATATCAACCACCGTAACCACATGACCGTAGAAACGCTCGTTTACATAAACAAAGCAGTCGCCAACCTTCAGGTCCTTTGGG
>JBGUGY010000457.1:0-3157 GCA_045111775.1 Bacteroidaceae bacterium
AAATGATTTCTTGCCTCAATAAGACCAGGAATAACAATATTCAGAAATCTTTTGGACATATCGTAACCAATCTGTCCATTAAATAACATATCGTCAATATTATTGGCTATTCTTCCGAATACAGTCAATGGAAAATAAGGGAATATCTTACCGAAGAACAATGCCGTCCAACAACTATCAAAAGCATCATTTTCCCAAGTAAGCAAATCATCGCGCAAGCCTTTATCAATCAAAGGTTTTCCGTCCTCACCTTTTTGATTCAGCAGTTCCTTGTATTCTGTCATTCTTGCCATTATGCCATCGTCATCATACTGAAATACAGGAATGCAGAACGAATACGAGCGCGCTACCTTATTATCATCCGGCTCCGCCATTCTCTCGAAAGTTGTAGGCGGATTCATGAGCGTTATCTTTTTGCATGGAATTATCTCATTCAAGCCGTCAGCCTCCTCAACATTAACATAGATGTAGCCGTTGTTAATGCCCTCGCTCTTCTCCTTGCCCTCGGTGTCACCGTTCTCGCGATAAGTAAGGATGTATGTGTAGCTGTTTGGCAGATACTCGGGCTTGCCCTCGGCATCGTTCTCGTAGGTTGGGTCGAGCAGATAGATTTCACAAATCTGCTTGGTGTCGGTAATGTTGCTCTCAACTTTTCCGCCTTTTATCAGCTTAACCGAACTGATGTCGTCGACATCGATGTTATAAAATTGGACTACCATGTAAACAAGGTCGTAATAATACCGTTTGCTAAGTTCATCGGCTTTTAAGGTAGTGCAAAGACTTAGCAGAATTAAAAAGATAACACTTTTTGTCTTGTACATTTTTTATTAAGATTAAAATTATTGCAGTTTATTGAAATATACGGCTCGGAGCAGCGCAAAGAAGCCTGCTCCAAGCCGTTAGTATTCTTTAAGGAATCAGCAGAGAGCTGTCGCCATAGCTCAGGAAACGGAAGTCGTTGGCAAGGGCATAGTCGTAAATCTTATGCCAGTCGCCCTTTACGAATGCCGAGACAAGCAGAAGCAGCGTGCTCTGCGGCTGATGGAAGTTTGTTACGAGCATCTTTACTATCTTGTAGTCGTAGCCGGGAGCGATGATAATCTGCGTGCTTGTGTGCAGCGCATCGAGCGCGTTGCGGTCAAGATAGTCCTTGATGTTCTGCAACGCCTGCTTTGCCGATATTGGGTTCGGCTCGCTGTCGGCATACTCGTAAGGCATCCATTGGCGCACGTGCAGGTCGTTTTCCGACGCATCGGGGTTGCTCTGTAGCGTTACGCCTATGTAGTAGAGGCTTTCGAGGGTGCGCACGCTTGTCGTTCCAACGGCAATGGCGCTGGCATCGTGTGCAAGAAGTCGCTCTATGGTGTGCTTTGTAACGAAGATATATTCGGAGTGCATCTCGTGTCCCTCAATCTCCTCGCTCTTTACCGGCTTGAACGTACCTGCGCCGACGTGCAGCGTAACTTCCTCGCGCTCAATGCCGTGGGCATCGATATCTTTCAGAACCTTGTCGGTAAAATGCAGTCCGGCTGTTGGGGCAGCCACACTTCCCTTTATCTTTGAGTAGACGGTCTGATAAGTCTTCTTGTCGCTCTCCTCGGTCTTTCGGTTAAGATACGGCGGGATAGGCAGTTCGCCCACGCCTTCGAGAATGTCGGCAAAGGTTATGCTGTCGTCGTTCCAGTCGAAGTCAATCCAATGGCTTGTGCCGTGCATCTCGCCTCGCGTGGCAGTCAGCACTATTTTCTTGCCCTTCACGTCAATCTCCTTGCGCAGAGAGCCCTCCTTCCACTTCTTCAGGTTTCCGACGAGGCAGAGCCATGCGCAATGCTTTGTCTGCTGAAAATTCAGCACATAGTCGTTGGGCTGTATCGGTTCGAGGCAGAACACCTCGATGAGCGCGCCCGTCTCTTTGTTAAAGTGCAGTCGTGCCTGAATAACCTTCGTGTTGTTGTAAACCATCAGCGCGCCCTTTGGCAGATAGTTTGGAAGGTTGTAAAATATGTCGTGGCTAACCGCTCCCTTGTTGTAGACGAGCAACTTTGAGTGGTCGCGCTCGGCAAGCGGGAACTTGGCTATCCTCTCGTCTGGCAGCGGATAGTTGTATTCCGCAATCTGAATATGTTTTGTTTTCTCTTCAATCATCAGTTTTTGAAACTATGGATAGGTGCAGGGATTCGTCCGCCGCGGTTTACGAATACCGAACAGTCGAAACGGTTTACCGGCATTATCGGCGCGTGTCCGAGCAGACCGCCAAAGTCTACCTCCTCGCCAACGCCCTTGCCTATCACAGGAATTATACGTACTGCCGTTGTCTTCTGGTTAATCATACCGATGGCAGCCTCGTCGGCAATGATTCCGCTAATTGTTGTGGCTGGCGTGTCGCCCGGAATGGCAATCATGTCGAGTCCTACCGAGCATACGCACGTCATGGCCTCGAGCTTCTCGATGGTGAGCGCACCGGCCTCAACGGCATCAATCATGCCTTGGTCTTCGCTCACAGGGATGAACGCACCGCTCAGTCCGCCAACATACGACGATGCCATCACACCGCCCTTCTTTACCTGGTCGTTAAGCAGGGCGAGGGCTGCAGTTGTGCCCGGCGCGCCGGCATGTTCAAGACCGATGGCTTTGAGTATGTCGGCAACGCTGTCTCCCACCGCTGGAGTTGGCGCAAGCGAGAGGTCGATGATGCCGAACGGAACACCCAGACGGCGCGATGCCTCCTGAGCCACGAGCTGACCCACGCGTGTAATCTTGAAGGCTGTCTTCTTGATTGTCTCGCAAAGCACCTCGAAGTTGGCATCCTTTATCTGCTCCAGAGCGTACTTAACCACTCCCGGACCGCTAACACCCACGTTGATAATAGCCTCAGCCTCAGACACTCCGTGGAATGCTCCAGCCATAAACGGATTATCGTCGGGCGCGTTGCACAGCACAACCAGCTTGGCACATCCCAGCGAGTCGTTCTCCTTGGTGCGCTCGGCTGTAGCCTTCACAATCTCGCCCATTATCTTTACGGCATCCATGTTTATGCCGGTCTTTGTAGAGCCTACGTTTACAGAGCAGCAGATGCGCTCGGTACGCGCCATTGCCTCGGGAATTGAGCGCATAAACAGCTCGTCGCTCTTGGTCATTCCCTTTGCCACGATAGCCG
>JBGUGY010000458.1:0-12084 GCA_045111775.1 Bacteroidaceae bacterium
TATGTAGGATGTACGCAGGATAGATGATGGGAAAGCAGAGGGGAGTGTTGAAAATTCTGAATTCGATTGACAGGAGGAATTGAAGTAAGCCGATAGCAAGGGGGTAGCAAGATGGTAGGTTCGACGAAGCGTATATTGATGCAATTCTGAAACTTGAAATTTGAAAATTGAAAGTTCGGGATTTGTGATTAACAATTTGTAATAAATTGTGCGGAAAATATTCTTTTGGTAAATACAAAATAGTGGGTAGGAAGAAGGAAGATAGAAGGAAGATAGAAGGAAGGTAGATTCAAGATAGATTCAAGCAAGCCGGAAGATACGGGGAAGAGCTTATAAGGGTAGACTAATGGTTGAGAAGCGTAATAGGATGACTTAACGGGTAATTGCCACATTGGCAATTGGGTTTGGTATGAAACTCTGTGGGAAGCCCGTGCTCCTCTTCCTCGAAAGAATACCACCTGCTTGTTGAAGAATAAAACCCGAACGAATCCCGAAGGCATCCCGAAGAATAGTTGCCGATTCATAAAAAATGAACATTTTGTTGGTTCCTTTGATGAAAAATGAGCCGTCTACTTGCTTGTATTGGCAAGAAAAACATTATATTCGCAGAAAGTTTTAATCAATACCGATAGACATGACTTTAAATTCAATATCAGAAAATGCCAATATGTTTTGGGGGGCTGAAACAACCGTGCGTAACTGCTGTATTTCTGCAAGAAACAGGTCGTTTCCTTGCTGATGATTGTTGTTGGAATGCTTGTTAGGTATTAAGGATGATTGATTATGTTACCGCTTTGTAAATTTTACAGATATTTGATTTACAGATTGTATCATTTTCGAGGAGATACACCCGTAGTAAATACTGTTCTAATTTTGGGATATGTTCATTTTCCCCAGATGCTATTAATATTGTATCTTATTGCTAAGTTTACTCCATACGGTGTAATGCCTGATTGGCATGCTTATAATATGCATCTTATTGCAATTACATTTTTGGGGTTACATTTTCTTCTATTTTACAATAAGAAAAAGTGGCGAGCTATAGAAGATGAATTTAAAGGCGAATCTCCAAGACATAGGAAAGTAGGTACAATTATAATTCTTACCTATTTGATTGGGTCTATTATTCTTACATGGGGTGTAATTGTATCGTGTTCGCTTTATTTTGGTTCGTTAAAGTAAATGTGTTTGTTATATGAAACAGATAATATCAATAATATTCTTCGCCATCATCAGCGTGGTGGTGAAGGCACAGCCTTGCATCAATAGCGAGGCAAATGTCTGTGAAGAGGGAGTGAGGGCAGATGCATGCCTCAATATGGATTTTGCAAATGTGGAGTATTACATACAATTTTTGGGAGTACATATCGATTCGATTCCTCAGATTTTAGACTATAAAAAACTGATGCGTATAGAAGAAGACGGCGAGGGCGTGACGTGGAAATCTTTGTGCTTTTGTAATGGCAACGAAACTCTGCTTGCAATGGAAACAAACTGGCTCGATACCACTCATGTGGACAGAATAACCATTTGCTCTGAAAAGATAAAAAAGGGTAGGGTTTATGTCGGTCAGACAATGAGAGAAGTAAAGCGTTCTGGGCACTATTCCATTGTCCCTTGTCAAGATGGAGTGCTGCTTTTAAGGTCAGAATCTAACAAAAATGTCTTCTTGAATGTTGATATTTCAAAAGTGCCACTCTACACACCGCTGTGGTATGGAGAGTGTAGTGTGGAGGACATTCCAGACTCGTTACGCATCGAGAATATAATATTGTCTGCGCATGGTGAACTATAAATCTCTTCGGGGATGAAATTCTGATTGAAGTCTGTAAAACAAAGGAAATGAGAAAAATATTGTTTATACTGTTGCTTTTTAAGTGCTATGTTTCTTTCTCGCAAGAAAAATTCACAGTCTTTTTCAGAAATGCTGTTAATGAAAAAGTGAAAGTCTTTCTTTCGGAGAACAGCCATGAGGCGTGTGCAGAAATTAAAGAGGATTCTTTGCTGGAAAATTGGCATAATGTAAAAATCCTCAAAAAAGGAGCTTGTCGTTATTTTGTGAAAATAAAGAATGATCAGCACCCCGATTTGTTGTTGATTAAGGGTTGGGTACAAAAATCGGATTGCGGAATTTATTTGCGAGGGAAATACCTTTCGGAAGGTAAATTCTGTGTCAATATCTATAAATCGCCAAATAATGCGAAGTCTCCGACGGTAATTATTGGTGATTATCCCGATTCTTTTCCTTGCAAAGAAAAGCCGGCAGCCTTGCCTGTACTTGATTTCTTATACGACGGAGCGGGATTCTGGGTGAAAACATCTTTTACAAGTACAGACGGAGTCTTAATTGAAGGTTGGACAAAAGACTTCAGTACAAGTATATATTAGCATGAAAAAATATTTATGCTGATTCGGTGAATAGACAGAACAAGAATGTAAAAAACTTAAAATAATAATAGATGAAAAAATGTTTTTTGCTTATTCTTTTATTTTGCGCCATTGTAGTAAATGCGAGGAATGAGTGTGGCATGGAGAATAACGATTCGTTGTGTAAGCAACTTGTATTTCCTGTTCTTGTAAATGGAGAATTCGCTGAGTACAAATTGTATTATAAAGATAATGGTAAATTTGTGGAGGCTGTTTCTAAGGTACGAGAAGAACATGGCTTTATATGGAGTTTTAGTGCAGAAGTATATTCTAGGATGAAAAATTCGGATTCAGTAAGAGTCGAAGTTTATGCTTATTCAGAAAAATGGAACTTCAGACAAAAAATACATGTTACGAAACCTTCCTGGCAACTATTTGGCTTTTGTCCAGAATTATATATTTTTCTTTCAGATAACAAATGGAACAGAAGAAAGTTTAAGATAAAAAACAAAGAATACAATTATGCGGTAAGATGGCGCAATGGAGCTCTTATTGACATGAATCCATAAGTACGCAGTTCTTCAGTTCTGCCGAATTCTTGTGTCCCTTCGGTAGCAAGCGAACGGAGTTTAGTGGTGGGAATTACAAATTCCCGATTTTTTCTCAGCCGAATTCGGAAATTCGGCAGGACGGTGTATAAAAAAACAGTTTCAGTTTTTTTATTGAAATAACGATGCGAAATTTATTTATTACATTATTCTTGTGTGTGTCATGTTCTGTTGCAAATACACATGATGTATCCACAGCCTCAGAATATACACAAGTTGTGTTGCCCAACAAAATCGGGAATGATTATATCATTTCTGACAGCGTGAATAATGAAGACAGTATATTTTTTGAGGATGTGTTTTATTTCAAGGAAACAGACGATTCCCTTTGTGTACTTGGCAATCTGCTGGGAAGCAAAAGTTCGTTATTCGTCATTTTAAACAAGAATAACAATTCCATTGTTTATCGAAAACAGTCCGCAAAGATTGATAGTGCCACGCATGTTTCTTGTGGTGGTCGTGAACTGATAACTGTAAACAAAAGTTATCAAGACATGTGTACCCGAGAGATTTTTTATTCTATATACATGCTGACAAAAGATTCGTTAAAAGAATGCTTTGATGACTATAAGAAACATGAGTACATAGGTGCAGAAAACTATTGCTCAGAAAAATTTGTTTCTTATAATCAATTCTTTTCTTTTGATATCATTCGAGATTCATTAATCGTTAATATAACAAAAATTGACGAAAATGAGAAGAAAGAAATCAAGAGACATTCTATAAGTTTGAAATAATAGTTATAATGACTATTGTTAGTTTTGTTGCTTAACGATCCTGAATCCGAGCGTATTAACAACCATTTTGTAATGCCCTCAAGGCATAGCCTTGCAAAATAAAACAAACAGAGCGGAAAAACGAAGAATCAACTCTTTTCGTTTTTCCGCTCTTGTTTTTATTGTAAACCGAAGTCTTTTATCAATCCAGATGATTCCAGCCTTGGGCTTTCAGTTCGAACTCGTTGCCGTCGCGTGTGATGAGTGCGCAGCCCAGTTCGGGCTTGGTTATGTAGCCAATAACCTTAATGCCCTCCATGTTCTGCACCTTCTCGTTGTCGGCAATAGGAACGGTGAACAGCAGTTCGTAGTCCTCGCCGCCGTTTAGGGCACAAGTCGTAACGTTCATGTTCAGCTCTTCTGCCATGCACGCCGTCTGGTAGTCGAGCGGGATGCGCTCTTCGTAGATGCGTGCTCCAACGTTGCTCTGCTTGCAGATGTGCATAATCTCTGACGACAGACCGTCGGAGATGTCCATCATAGATGTTGGAAGTATGTTGGCATCGGCAAGCATACGAATGATGTCGCCACGCGCCTCAGGCTTCAGCTGACGTTCGAGCAGATATTCCTTTCCTGAGAAATCGGGCTGAGCCTCTTCGAGAGAAGTGATGCCCTTCTGCTTGTTCTCTTTCAGCTGGCTTTCGAACACCTGCTTCTCGCGTTCAAGAAGCTGCAAACCCATGTAAGCCGCTCCGAGGTTGCCCGACACGCATATAAGGTCGGTTTCCTTTGCTCCGTTGCGGTAAACAGCCTTGCCCTTCTCTACATCGCCTATGCAGGTTATGCTGATAGCCAAGCCTGTGAGCGACGATGTGGTGTCGCCGCCTACGATGTCGACATGATGTTCGGCGCAGGCAATCTTCAAGCCCTCGTAGAAGTCCTCCATGTCCTCTATGCAGAAGCGTTTGCTTAGTGCTATGCTCACCACAAGCTGGCGCGGAGTGCCGTTCATAGCGTATATGTCGCTGATGTTTACTATTGCGCTCTTATAGCCCAGATGCTTTAGCGGAACATAGGTGAGGTCGAAGTGGACGCCTTCCATCAGAAGGTCGGAAGTTACGAGAACCTCTCTGCCCTGTGGAAACTCGAGCACGGCGCAGTCGTCGCCCACGCCATACTTGCTCGATTCGTTCTCGAGCTTGATGTTCTCGGTAAGATGCTTAATCAGACCGAATTCGCCTAAAGTTGAAATTTCTGTTCTGTTGGTTTCTTGCATATCAAAAATTATGATCTACGAATAAGTTCACGCATGATGGCAGTCATTCGTGGCTGTGCTGCGTTGGCTGCTGCCGTAACTTCCTCGTGTGTTACCTCCATTGAGTCGCCGTCGGTGTAAACGTCGGTGATAACGCTCATTCCGAAGACCTTCATGCCGCAATGTACGGCTACGATAACCTCAGGAACGGTACTCATGCCCACAGCATCGGCTCCGAACGAGCGGAACATGCGGTATTCAGCCGGAGTCTCGTAAGTAGGACCTTGTGTAGCCAAGTAAACGCCCTGCTTAATCTCGATGCCCTGCTCCTTTGCTATCTCGATAGCCATGTTCTGAAGTTCCTTTGTGTAGGCTGTACCCATTGCCGGGAAGCGTGGACCGTATTCGATGTTCTTTCCGCGCAGAGGATGTTCAGGCAGCATGTTGATGTGGTCGGTAATCATCATAAGGTCGCCAACCTTCATGCCCTTCTGCATACCGCCTGCGGCGTTGCTTACGAAGAGAGTCTTGATGCCCAGTTCGCGCATTATTCTAACAGGGAATGTAACAGCCTTCATGTCATATCCCTCGTAGAAGTGGAAGCGTCCCTGCATGGCAAGGATGTCCTTTCCGCCGAGTTTTCCGAAGATAAGCTTGCCGGCGTGTCCCTCGACTGTTGATACAGGGAAGTTAGGGATGTCGGTGTATGCTATTTCGTACACGTCTGTAATCTCTTCTGTGAGTCTGCCAAGTCCTGAGCCAAGAATGATGGCTGTTTCAGGATTTGTTCGCATCTTTCCCTTTATGAAGGATGCTGTTTCTTGAATTTTTTCGTACATGTCCAATAATATTTTCGTTAAACAATTCTTCTTTGTCGAGCATGAATTCCACCTCGATAGGCAGCATGTAAAGGTTGTCTGCCAAATCCTGCGGAATATCCTTTAAGCTCATGAGCCGAACCGTGTCCTTCTCGGTTGTTACGATGAAGGCATCGTTGTTCTTGTTTATCTCGTTGAACTTGTTTCTTATCGCCTCGATGTCCTTCTTGTTGAAGTAGTGATGGTCGGGGAACTCAAGAATGCTTATGTTCTTGGTGTATTGTTCCAAGTCGCTAAGCATCTGCTTTGGCGATGCGATGCCCGTTACGAGCAGAATCGGTCTGTTGCCGATGCTGTTGAGCGACACCTCCTCGGCGTGTTTGAAGATAGGGCGCATCTTGCTGTACTTCAGACAGGTAAAGAACAACTGCTGGTAAGGACGCAGGTTCATCGTCTTTGTCAGCACCCTGAAATCCATCGGCTTGATGTCGGTAGGGCACTTGGTTATGATGACGATGTTGGCGCGTTCCTTTGCCGATTCGGGTTCGCGCAGACGACCGGCAGGCAGAAGAGCGTCTTCGGTTATCAGCCTGTGATAGTCGACGAGCAGTATGTTGATGCCCGGAGTAACATATCGGTGCTGGTAGGCATCATCGAGCAGCACGACCTCCGTGTCGGCTGTTGCCTTGTCCTCGCACAGACGGTGAATTCCGCGTCGGCGGTTGGCATCAACGGCAACGTATATGTCTCTGAACTTCTGCCTTATCTGGAAAGGCTCGTCGCCAATCTGCTCCATCGGAGTCTGTAGGTCGGCGAGTTTGTAGCCCCTTGTCTTACGCTTGTATCCGCGGCTCAGTACCGCTACTTTGTATCTCTTTTCGAGAAGTCTGATGAGGTATTCTATATGCGGCGTCTTGCCCGTTCCGCCCACGGTTATGTTTCCTACCGATATAACAGGCACGTCGAAAGTCTCGTGCGGCAGGATTCCGTAGTCGAAGAGGACGTTACGGATGCTTACTCCAAAGCCGTAAAGCCATGACAACGGTCTGAGTATGTCGTGTATCTTGATATAGTTTCCCTCCATCGTCGTTCTGTTAAAGGTTAAAGTTTAGTCTGTATGGGATGCGAGCCTGAATCTGGTTAGCCTTGGTGTACTTCTGTGCTTCCTTCACGATGTCGTACATGTTGCCGAAAGTCTCGCGCATCTTGGTGTCGGCATACGAGTCGGTCTTGTCCTCGAGCAGACTGTCGAAGAATGATGGCGGAGTAGGGTAGTTAACTGTTGTGTATTCCTTAACCTTTGCTCGCTTGGCAGCAATCTCGATAGCCTTCTGAAGGTCGCCGAGTTCATCAACGATGCCAATCTTCTTGCCGTCCACGCCTGTCCATACGCGACCCTGTGCAATTTCGTGAATCTGCTCCTTTGTCTTCTTTCTGCCGTTTGCGCATCGTGTAAGGAAGAGGTCGTATCCGCGGTTGATGTAGTTTTGCAGAAGTCCGAGCTCTGCCTCGTTGAACTTTCTTGCGCCCGTGCCCATGTCGGCATACTTGTTAGTCTTTTCGCTGTCGAAGTGGATGCCGAGTTTGTTGTTTGCAAGTTCCTCGTAGTTGAGAAGAACTCCGAAGATGCCAATTGAGCCTGTTATTGTGGTTGGCTCGGCAACGATATAGTCGGCTCCGCAGCTAATGTAATAACCGCCCGATGCAGCATAGTCGCCCATAGAAACGATAACCGGCTTCTTCTCCTTGAGCAGCATTACATGATGCCATATCTGCTCTGATGCGTATGCGCTTCCGCCCGGAGAGTTAACTCTGAGCACAACCGCCTTCACATCTTCGTTCTCGGCAAGTTTGTCGAGGTCGTCGCACACCTTTCTGCCAACAATCTCGCTTTCGCCCGTGTTGCTGCTTATGTCTGATATTTCTCCGCAGGCATAGTAAACGGCTACGATGTTTCCGCTCTTGTCCTTTGGAATGTTGCTGTTTGCTTCTGAATATTCGGCAAGCGAAATGGTGTTGTACTTATCGTCCTTGCCAAGCTTCATATACTTTCTGATTGATTCCTTTACGCCCTCGCTGTAGGCAATCTTGTCAACCATCTTTATTTTCTTGAAAGCCTCTGCGCCTGTGAATACCATGCCTCTGTCGGCATAGGCATCGAGCGAGTCTGCGCTTATTTTGCGGTTTGCAGCCACATCGGCCTTGAACTGATTCCAGATGCTTGTGAGATAGGCGTTTACCTGCTCGCGGTTGGCATCGCTCATGTGAGTCTCGGAGAACATCTCGGTAGCACTCTTGTATTTTCCGACCTTTACAATCTGCACGCCAACGCCAATCTTCTCGAAGAAATCCTTCAGATAGTATGGAGTTGAGGCAAGACCAATCCAGTTAATCTCGCCCGAAGGGTTCAGGATAACCTCGTTTGATGTTGATGCCAGATAGTAGCATCCCTGAGTGTACACATCGCCGTAGCTGATGATGAACTTTCCTGATTTTCTGAAATCCTTCAGGGCATTGTGTATAGCCTGAAGCGATGCCGGAGCAGCCGAGAGTGCGCCTGCCTCGATGTAGATTCCCTTTATGTTGTCGTCGTATTTTGCCTTTTCGATTGACGACAGAACATTTTCGAGGCTCAGCGACTTGTCTGCCGATGAAAACTTGGCATACAGAGCCTGAAGAGAGCCCTCGTTTGATCTTTCCTGAAGAATACCGCTCATTTTAAGCACCAGAACGCTGTTGTCCTTAACGTTCACAGTTGACTGCGAAGCCATAGCGCCTAAAAAGACGAAAAAAAAGATAAATCCCAGAACCGACATTATTACAAGTCCTGTGATGGTAGCTAAAACGTACTTTACAAATTGTTTCATTTTAATTATATGGTTAAGAATTGACAAAAGTAGTCAATCATTCTTAAAATTGCAAGAATTTTGTCCTTTTTCTTGTCTTGCTATTGCTTAGTATAGTGCGCATTACATCCGGCGGCATTGCCAAAAGGCAGAAAAATATCATCGGCGAGTGCCGCCGCATGGCGGAAAAGACTTATATTTGTAACTCGAAAATATATAACTCATGGAAAACGGACTCACAGTATACCGAGCCTCGGCAGGCGCCGGCAAAACCTTCACGCTGGCAGTAGAGTACATCTCTCTGCTTATCGAGGATCCGGGCGCATATCGCTCAATTCTGGCTGTAACCTTCACAAACAAGGCTACAGCCGAGATGAAAGACCGAATCTTGCAGCAGCTTTACGGAGTGGGACATTCGCTTGCCTCATCCGAAAGCTATTTCAAAAAACTGAAGGAAAAGACTGGGCTTGACGACGAGCAGATAAGGCGAAACGCGCGCTTTGCCCTCGCCAATATTCTGCACGACTATTCGCACTTCCGCGTGGAGACAATCGACTCGTTCTTCCAGGCGGTGCTGAAGAATCTGGCACGCGAACTCGACTTGTCGCCAAATCTGAAGGTGGACCTCGGACAGGACGAGGTTCGCGACCGCGCCGTGGACTTGCTTCTTGAGAGACTCAACCCAACCTCGATGGAACTGAAATGGATTATCGAGTTCATCGAGAAGAATATGGACGAGAACCGGAACTGGAACATAACCAAGCAGTTGAAGTCGTTCGCAGGAAACATCTTTGACGAAGACTACATAGAGCGCGGAGCCGAATTGCGCCGAATGATGGCAGAGAATCCGAAGCTGATAAACGAGTATCGCGAATCTCTGCAAGCAATGAAGATGGCGTATTCGAAGGCTCTGAACAACTGCGCCGACCGCTTTTTCGACTTGGCCGAAAAACATGGGCTTACGGTTGATAACTTCTCGCGCAAGAGCAGCGGCGTTGCCGGATATTTTCTGAAGATAAAGCGCGACTGCTTCGTTGACATCTGCAACAGCTATGTGCAGAAAGCACTCGAAGAGCCGGCAACCATGTTTGCCAAGACCGAGATTAAGAGAAATCCCGGACTTCAGTCGCTTGCCGAAAACGAGTTCGGGCCGCTTCTTTCCGAAACCGAGACGCGACGCATCGAGGGCGAGAAGGACTATCTTACGGCACTCCTATCGGAAGATAAACTGTTCTGCCTCCGCCTTCTCAACAAGGTCGATGATTACGTCCATCAGATAAATACCGACGAGAACCGTTTCCTTCTGTCCGAAACGCCGAACCTTCTGCGCAGCGTAGTTCAGCAGGACGACGCCTCGTTCGTGTTCGAGAAGATGGGAGCCATGCTTCAGCACATAATGATTGACGAGTTTCAGGACACATCGCGGATGCAATGGACAAACTTCTACAACCTGCTTATGGAATGTCTGGCGCAAGGCAAGAACAGTCTGATTGTGGGCGACGAGAAGCAGAGCATCTACCGATGGCGAAACGGCGACTGGCGAATTTTGCAGAACCTTAGCCGCGAGATAAGATATTACGGCGTAAACCAACGCTCGCTTAGCGAAAACTACCGAAGCAGCGGCAGGATTGTAGATTTCAACAACAACCTTTTTGTGGCTCTTGCCAAGCTGCTTAACTCCGATTTCAAGGAAGAGTTTGGCGAGGAGAGCGAGCAGCTTGCGCAGGCTTATTCGGCCGAAAACGTAACGCAGAAGATAACGAAGAAAACCGATGAGGGATTCGTTTCGCTTAACTTCCTTTGCAAAACCGAAGACGACTCGAACGAATCTCGAATGCTTGCCGATATGAAGAAGAAGGTAGGCGAGCTCACGGCAAAGGGCGTAAGCCTCTCGGACATTACGATTCTGGTAAGAAAGAACAAGTATGTTCCGACGATTGCAAAATATTTTGCCGAGAACATGCCCGATGTGCCAATCGTGTCGGACGATGCGTTCCAGTTGCAGGCATCGGTGGCCATCGGTATTATCATAAACGCCTTGCAGGGCATAGCCAAGCCCGACGACAATCTGTCGCTGGCATTCTTGGCATACAACTATCAGAAGCATGTGTGCAAGAACGAGATGCCGTTCGAGGGTTTCTGCCGTCACGGTGTGGTAGACATGCAATATCTTCCGACGGAATATGCCGAAGGAAGGGACACTCTGGCAATGATGCCGCTCTACGAACTGGTTGAGAATCTGTATCAGGTTTTCGAACTCGAGAAGATCGAAGAGCAGGAAGGTTACATTCTGTCGTTTTTGGACAAGGTGCGCGACTATCTTCAGGACAGTTCGTCGGACATCACGCTGTTCCTCGAATATTGGGACGAGAAGCTTTGCACCTCTGCCGTTCCTTCTGGAAAGATTAACGGCGTTAGAATCATGTCGATTCACAAGTCAAAGGGATTGCAGTTCCACACGGTTCTCATTCCATATTGCGAGTGGGAACTGGTTACAAGCGGAACGAGAGCCAAACTCCTGTGGTGCAGCACCGACGACGAGCCTTTCGGCAGACTGCCGCTCGTGCCGGTTTCGTATTCGGGCAAGATGAAGAACTCGTCATATTCCGAGAGCTACAAGCAGGAAACCCTGCTCGAATATGTCGATGCGCTTAACGAACTCTACGTTGCCTTTACGCGTCCGAAGTGCAACCTCATTGTGTGGGGAAACCGCGAGGCGAAGGGAAAGAACGTGGCTTCGCTGCTTGTAAGGCATCTCGCTCCCGAGAAAGAAAAGGACGAAGACGTTGTTTTCGAAATCGGAAGCCTTGTTCCGTCGCAGGCCGATAAGAAGGGCGGCGAGGAAGACGAGAATCCGCTCTCTCCGCAGCCGTCTGAAGTCAGGCTGAAGATGGAAATCTTCAGAAACCCGATAGATTTCCGCCAGTCGAACAAATCGGTAGAGTTTGTAAACGATATCGACGAGGATACGGCAAAGCAAGACGAATACATTCGCGAAGGAAGCCTTCTGCACTACGTTATGGAGAATATCGAAACGGCCGACGACATTTCGGCTCTGCTTGCGCAGATGCAGACCGAAGGCATCATAGCGAGCGACAAGGAGCGCGCCCGGATGGAGTCGGTAATAGGCAAGGTTATGCAGAATTCCGATGTGCAGGGCTGGTTCGACGGAAGCTGGACGCTCTACAAGGAATGTACGATTCTGACAAAGGATGCCGACGGACTGGCACATCAGAACCGCCCCGACCGCGTGATGATGAAGGACGACGAGGTGGTTGTGGTCGATTTCAAGTTCGCAAGCCAGAAGCATCAGAACGAGCACGAAGAGCAGGTGCGCCTATATCGCAGCCTGCTTGAGAGAATGGGCAAGAAAAATGTTAAATGTTACCTTTGGTATGGATATACCAACAAGGTTGTAAAAGTTGACTGATATGACTCCTTTCCTGAAAATCGTAGCAGAGGATATTTACAATA
>JBGUGY010000459.1:0-2803 GCA_045111775.1 Bacteroidaceae bacterium
CGGAATCAGCGGAAACAGAATCGGCCTTGACGACCGCGAAGAGCCACTCTACATCAAGCGCGTGGGCGACTATTACTACATCTACGATGATGCCAACAAGGGGCTCGCCCTCGACCTCAACACCGGAAAGGCTATCAACGGCGGCAGAATACAGTTCTACATTCCAAACGCATCGAATGCGCAGAAGTGGAGATTCATTCAGTATCCCGACGGAAGCGTGGTAATAGAGAGCGCACAAGACAGCAGATACGTTCTCGACGTTCCGCAGAGCTACGCATCAAGAGGAACACGCATCCACTTGTATCAGTACAACGGAAACAACAATCAGAGATGGACTCTGAGAAAATATACCGGCCAGTTCCGCCTCGACAGAAATCACAGAAAGGACAACTATCGTCCTACTCCAAAGCCTGTGGTAAAACCTGTTGAGGTTTCGGCAGGACACGGCAGAAAATAAAAATCTATAAGAAGAAATGACTAAACAAGAAGCAGACGAAAGAGTACAACTTGCCGTAGAAACCTTTATGCAAGGCTACGGCTGCTGTCAGAGCGTGATTTGCGCATTTGCCGACATTTACGGCATTGACAGCACAACAGCAAAAAAGATTGGAGCAGGATTTGGCGGCGGCGTGGGACGCATGAGAATGATGTGCGGAGCCGTGTCGGGAATTGTAACGCTCGTGGGACTTGACTGCGGACAGACCGAAGGCAGCGACCGCGAAGGAAAAGCCGCCTGCTACAAGGTTGTACAAGATTTGCTTGGAGTTTTCAAACAGCGTAACGGCTCGGTGATTTGCGCCGAGCTGTTAGGCCTTAACGGCTGCCCGGTGGTTAAGAATACCTACATTCCCGACCAACGCAATGCCGAATACTACAAGAAACGTCCCTGCGCGCAAAAGGTCGAAAGCGCTGCAAGGGTATTTGCCGAATATCTTTTAACCAAACAACAATAATCGATGAGAAAATTTTTATCTTCTGTAATACTCACAGCACTTACAATCAGCGCAAGCGCACAGGAGTCGGCATTGGCAGAAATAACATCAAACAGACTTCTCTGCGCAAGCAACTACGTTGCGTATCAGGCGCCAAGCCAAAAACTTACGCCTGCGCCAAAAGGCTACGAACCGTTTTACATCAGCACCTACGCGCGCCACGGCTCACGATGGCTCATCAACGACAGTCAGTACTCTGGTTTGATAGACAAACTGAGTGCAGCAAAAAAATACGGCAAACTTACGCCAAAGGGCGAAGAGGTGCTGAACATTCTGAAAGAATTCTACAAGACAACCGAGAAGCGACTGGGCGACCTTACTCCTGTTGGCGAACGTCAGCATCACGGCATCGGAAAGCGCATGACGCAGAACTTTCCAGAGGTCTTCAGAGGCAACGCACAGGTCGATGCACGCTCTACGGTTGTTATCAGATGTATGCTGAGCATGGTTGCCGAGTGCGAGGAACTTACGGCATTCAACCCGAACATCAGAATACATAACGATGCGAGCCAGAAATTCCAGCGATACCTAAACCAGAGCACCACACCTAAGGTTGCCGAGGCGATGAAAGGCATAAACGAGATTCCGGAGACATACCGCCAGAAATGGGTTGACCCTGAGAGATTTGTATCTCAACTGTTCAACGACAAGAAATACATTTCCGACAATATCAACTCGCATAGTCTGATGCAGAACTTCTTCGACGTTGCCGGAAACATGCAGAGCCACGATGTAAGCTACTCGCTGCTCGACCTTTTTACAACCGACGAGTGCTACAATCTTTGGCGAATAAAGAACATCAGCTACTATCTGCGCTACGGAAATTCAAAATACAACAAGTTCGAAGGTCCGTACCATCAGTACAATTTGCTCGAAAACATCATCGAGACTTGCGACACGATTGTAAACAACCGCTCGTTCAACGGCGCAACAATGCGATTCGGCCACGAAGTTTGCCTGATGCCGCTTGTAACCCTTCTCGAACTTGGCGACTACGGAAAGACTTTCGACGACCTTGACAAACTTGACGAGCACTGGCGCAACTACAAGATTTATCCGATGGCATCGAACGTGCAACTTGTGTTCTTCCGCCCAAAGAAGGGCAACGGCGACATCTTGGTAAAGGCTCTTCTAAACGAGGTTGAGGTAAGTCTGCCAGCAAAGACCGACACCTATCCTTATTACAAATGGAGCGACCTTGCCGAGCACTATCGCAACAAACTGAAGAATTATTCAAAATAGCCGAAAAAAAATTAGTTTGGGTAAGGTTGAAAAGGCTTTACCCAAACTTCACAAAAACATCAGTCAATCTGTATGCCCAAAACAATCTGAAATCATAAGACTACATAATTTTTATAACTTAAACCTCTAACTAATGATTTGTAAACTTACACTTTTAATGACCGCAGGTCTGCTTACGATGCAAAACATAAATGCACAAGCACCTGCCGATTCGTGCCGCAGCAACGAGACCGACTCTCTGCGACATTTCATCGTCGTAAACGTAGAAACTGGCGTGCCGTTACGCGACATTATTGTCTACACCGACGACAAGCAAAAGACGAAGAGCATCTGGGATGGCACATTCTCACTTCGCAAGAGTTTCAAGAGTATGACGCTCACCCACCCCGCCTACGAGAAACGCGTTGTCTACAAAGACAATATAAGAAACGACACAATTTTTCTGCTTTCAAACTCCTATGCGCTGGACGAAGTCGTCATCTACGGGCACTCAAACAGCATGAACCGAAAGTTCGATTTTTCGAAGCCGAAACATGACATAAAGATGATGCAGCAGATACAACAGGGTG
>JBGUGY010000460.1:0-4942 GCA_045111775.1 Bacteroidaceae bacterium
TGAAGTGCGAGTCGGGATAGAGCCATTTGCCGTTCTTGTACTCGTCGTCACATTCCTCGCAAAGCACAAAACAGACGGCAATCCTGCCGTCCTCAATGCCTACGAACATACGGTCTGCGGCAATATCCTCGGCAATAATCTGCCTGTCGGGATAGACCTCGTCCCATTGGTGTATGCCGTCCTTCTCCATAGCGATAATAGCCTCGGAATATACGGCGAAGACATCGTTTAACTGACTTTCTGTTGCCTTGATATATTTCATGATTATAGCGATTTACCCAGTTCGTAAGCCTCGTTAAGGCCATTGGTATTTTTGATGTCGCCCTTGTCCTTTGCGCCTCGCACAAAGACGTGCCCCGCATCTTCTATCTTGAAGAAGTTGAGGCACAGACGATATTGCGCCACTATGCCGTCGAACAGTTCGGGCAGCGATGCCGCTCCGACAAGCAGAAGCGCGGCTTTGGTGATGCCGAACGTGTCGCGCAGCGGATTGTGGCAGCGGTCTATGACGGCTTTCAGTTGTGCGCTGATGCCGTAAAAGTACACGGGCGAAGCTATTACGAGCATGTCGGCTTGCTTCATCTTCTGATAGATAGCCGTCATGTCGTCGACCAAGACGCAAGTGTTGTTGGCGGTTCTGAAGCACGCGTTGCAGCCCTTGCACGGAGCCACTTCGTAGTCGTGAACCGAAACCGTTTCGACCTGGTGACCTTTTTCCGTTGCGCCTTTGGCAAAGGCATCTGCCAGCAAGTCGGTATTTCCGCCCTTTCGCGGACTTCCTGATAAAATTATGATGTTCATCTTTTATTCTTTGATAATGTCGAGTATCATCTGCAAACTGTTAAAATCAACATAATCGGCACGCTTTCCGTACGTTTCGAGCACGGCTTTGGCGGTAGCGTCGAGTTCGGCGGCAGGCGTTTTCGATGCCTTGCTGTGAATCATACGCAATAGCATACGGTAGAAGAAGCCGAGCTTGTCGTAGTCTATTGCTCCGCGAAGATGAAAGATGCGGCTCTCGTTGTAGAGATGTGCCGGGATTTGCGATTTTATTGTGCTTCGGATGTTGCTGATGTTGGTCTGGTCGTGGGTGTCGGTAAGACCAACGCTGACGACTATCAGTTCTTGCTTCTCCGTCATTTTCTTCGCTGTGGATTTCAGTCCTATAACGCTTCCGGCATAGATTGCGCCGATGTATATAACCCTGTCGAACGAGCCGATATTCTTTGCGGCAGAGTGCGCCACCGCCTCGGTCCTTGTCAGCTCTGCCAGCCGTTCGGCATAACGTTTAGCCGAACCGTATCGGCTGCCGTAAATTATGATTTGTTTCATTTCTTTATCTATTCTATGGTATTTTTCTCCATCGAAATCCATGTATGACCGTTGTCGAGTGTTTCGGTGTTGAAGATGCTGAAGCCCTCGCGCTCGTAAAACGCAACGGTCTCTTTCATCTCGCCCGAAGTGCCCAGCCATGCGCGCTTGTGTGGCATAACCGACTGAATCTCGCGCAGCAGAATCTTGCCGTAGCCGTTTTGCTGAAATTCGGGAAGCACCATCAGTCGCCCAATGTAGAGCGAGCCATCGTCTGTCTTGCCTCGCACCGAGCCGATAATACGCCCGTCGTCGGCAACCATTTTCAGGACTGTGCTGTTCGGAAAATCGGCGTATGCCTGTTCTATGGACTCCGTAACTGTGGGCGCGTCGCTCCAGCCCAGCTCCTTGCAGACTGGGCAGAACGCTCTGTATTGCAGTTCGAGAATCTCGGGAACATCCCGAAGCGTTGCTCTTTCAATCTTCATTATTTTCTGTTTTTTTCGTCGCGGCCGCAGAATCCAGCCGTCGTCAGTTTCTTTCTCCGATAATCTTCTCCATCCAAACCATGCCGAACCAGCGGTCGAACTTCTTTTTGCATCCGCGGAACGTGCCTATTTTGGTAAAGCCCAGATGTTCGTGAAACCTCTCGCTGTTGTGCGTTAGGAGTTCGTCGTCGTCGCCGTCGGGAACGGAAATGCATGAGTACAGATTTATGATTCCCATTTGCTTCAGCTCTTTTTCGAGAGCCTCGTAGAGAAGACGGCCGTATCCGTGCTTGCGAACCGACTTGTCGAGATAGATAGACAGTTCGGCATCATATTTGAACGCTTCGCGCCAATGAAAGGGGTTTGCGTAGGCATAGCCAAGGATTCTGCCGTCTTCTTCGATGCAAAAGTAAGGAAATTTTTGCGTTGTGCTCTCAATTCTCCGCTCAAATTCTTCTACGGTCGGAACTTCGTATTCTGCCGAGATGAGCGTATTCTTAACGTAGTACGAATAAATTTCTATCAGTCGTGGTGCGTCTGCTTTTGTAACTGTTCTAATCATAAGCTGTTTTTTGAAAGTTCCAATACCTCATTGTATGACTTGCCCCTTACGACGCGGAAATTCTTCAGAATCTCGTTAGTCCACAAGTCAATCTCGCCCTCGATGTCCGACACCTCTGGCAGAATGAAGCCCCACACCTTGCAGCCCGCCTTTTTCAGTTCGGGCAGAAAGAATCCGAAGCCCCATTCAACATCTTCCTTTGTATCCTCGAAGCCGTTTCGGGCATCTACAATGAAGATGCTGTCCTTATGCTCGCGCAGCATCTCGAGCGATGCCGTCACAGGCTTTCGGTAGTCGTCGTAGTGAGCCTCTTTCTTCCAAACGTGAAAGACAACGTTATCCTTTTCGATGTATTCGATTTTTGCAAATTCGCTTTCAAACATAATGCTGAGTTTTTTTGTGTTGTTGATTGATTTCTTGATAGTTATGGCAAAGGCTGTGAGGATTTCTTCCGAAGATGATTATAATTCGAGAATCATTTCGAATTCCTTCCAGATTTCGCCGTCTATCGTGTAAGAATCCTCGCCGATGATGCTGAAACCTACTGATTTGTAGCACTCTACCGCCGATTTGTTGTCGCAGAAAACGCCGAGTGAGATTCGCTTTGCGCCGAGTTCGTTCCGCGCGTGGTCTATGGCAAGTCTGAGCATCTTGCTGCCGTAGCCCTTGCCGCGTTTAGAGTTGTCGATGATGACGAATCCGAGGCGGATAAGCGAATTGTCATCGGTAGGATAGCGCATCATGATGAAGCCCACAACCTCGTTGTCTGCCATCGCCACCAGCGGAATCTTTCTGTCGTCGTCGAACTGCGCCGTCAGTTCGCTCGGCTCTGCCGGAAAGTCGCCGAAGCGGTCGGCACTCCAGAGTCTGAACGCGCGTTTGTCCTTGTTCCAGCTCATAATCTTTGCCGCATCAGAGGGCATGAAAGGGCGCAGGCACATCTCGGCTGATGGCACAACGGTAATGCCAATCATCTTTGTTATGCCGTCGGAATTGTTCCATACCGAGTGCGGAATCTTGCCCTCGACAAGAAAAGCCTCGTCTTTCTTGACAATTATTTCCCTGTCGTCGAGAAGGATTTTTGCCTCGCCCTCGGTAACGATAAAGAGATGGTTGTGGCTGTGCGTGTGAGGCTCGGTCGGACCGCCGCCATTGAGGTCGATATAGGCAACCGCTCCGTCGGCGATGCGTCCCATATCGCCAAACAGCCTTTTTGCCCTGAAGTTAATGTGATTGGGCGGTGTTATAAAATCGTTCATAATTAAAAATCTTTAATGAAATCTTCGAAACTCTTTGTTTATAGTTCCCGATTATATTCAAAGAAGAAAAAATCGGTCCACCCCGTGTTTTCTGCAAAGAGATGCTGTTTGCCGCGATATTCAAAGCCGAGGTTTTTGTATATCTTATGCGCTGGAGTATTCGATGCAAGAGCATCGAGACGGACGCCTCTCATTCCGTTTGTTTTGGCAAGTCTGATGCTTTCGCTAATCATCATCGTTCCGATGCCTTTACCTTGATAATCAGGACTCACGGCGAGGATATGGATAACAGCAACCTCGTTGTCTTTCAGCGATTGTAGCCATTCGATAGGGTGATAATCATCGCCTTGATACATCGTAACAGCCATTGCGCCAACAATTTGTCCGTTCTCTTTGTAGAGATACATCGCCCCTTCTTCGATATAAGCCCTTATGCCTTGCTCTGTTGGGTGCTGGTCTTTTTTCCAGCGTGCATAGATTGCCATGTCGGGAGTGCGGTTTATAACATCGTTGTAAAATGCCATAATTGGCTCAAAATCAGTTGTGTTTGCTTGTGTAATGTTCATGTTACTTAAATCTTTTGTTTTCAATATTGTTGAAATCTCGGTCGCAACACCAGAATACGGCTCTCTCGGCAACGTCGAAAACCATCGAGACGCGCGTAGGGAACTCGGTTTGCGCCACGGCTTCGAGAACCGCGAAGCAGTCTGCCACGTCAAAATCGTCCTTTGCCGTTCTGAGCATCTCCTCTGCCTTCTGATATCTGTCCATGCCCATCCACGGATGCTGCGGAGGATTTTTCTGAAGAGGCGAGAAGTTAGCCATTATCTTGTATTCCGGTTTCTGATAATACTCAAAGCCTTGTCCGGGAACGATGTGCAGCACGTTGCCGTCGCAGTCGGAGAGTGCTGACATGAACGTCAGTCCGGGAATGCTGCAAACCTTGTTGTTTTGTACAAAATCGTGAACCTCGCGGAACGTCTTCTTCATCAGCAGAAGGTCGATATCCAGCATTATGATGTTCGTTTCGTTGCCTACGGGATTGCTCCTTTCGTCGGGAGGCCAGCAGGTAGGCATCCCAACAAAGTCGCCTCGGCGGTTAGCTCCAAACAGGGGCATCCAGCCAACCTTCTGGTTGTCTACCTCGATGAAGACGCCATCATCGGTGGGGCGGACTCTGATTTCTGAATCCCTTATGTCGAGATTCCATCCCACGATGGTCTTTTTCTTGTTTACTACTATGCTTGTGCACATTTTTTGTTCGTTTTTTATTTTGTGAATTCCTTGAGTTTGCTGTTAAACATCTCGGCCTGCTCCATGTG